>JBIIJE010000080.1:0-12284 GCA_044234005.1 Chitinophagaceae bacterium
CCCATTTCATCATTTCGCTAGATTTAGCTGTTGAACGAGATAAGAATGCATCATCATTACTCATGTCTTTGAAAATTACGAAGCGAAATTCTTCTGGATGTAAGCCTTGTTTCATAATAAATATTTTTGTTTGTGCATGATTCTAACCATGCGAAATTATTTTAAAGAAACGCGAAATTAGGTTGTTAATTTCAGTTAAACAAGAAATTTTGCGAAATTCATCTCAATTAAGACTTCATATTCGTGTACTGAAGTGGTATTTTCAGGTCGGAGTTACGACAGAACTGTATCACTTCTTGCAAATCATCTATTTTTTTACCTGTAACACGTATAATATCATCCATAATAGCTGCTTGTACCTTCAAACCGCTTTCTTTGATCATTTTCACAATTTTCTTAGCATCTTCTTGGTTAATTCCATTCTTTACCACAACTGTTTTACGAACAATTTTACCAGAAGGTACTGTTTCTTTACTTAAATCAAAAGCATTTCCATCTAAACCTTGTCGCATGGAACGGCTTAGGAGAACATCGGTAATCTGTTCCATTTTCATATCACTATCTGCTTCTAAGGCAACTGTAAAATCTTTTTTATTGAGTTCTATCACAATGTGAGCTCCTTTAAAATCGAAGCGGTTAGTAATTTCTTTCTTAACCGTATTCACAGCATTATCGAGTGTTTGCAAATCAACTTTACTTGCTATGTCAAAAGAAGGCATAATAATTCGTTTTGTTTGGATGGCGAATATACGCAAAAGTCGTTTTAGACTCATTACATATTATTATAATATTACCTCAGGCTTTGACCCTTAAAATTTGATAATCAACCACAAAATATATGTCAATCCTTACTCTTCAGATAAACACCCGTGTTAATACTATCAACAGATAAACCAATACATACATTAAGTAATAAAATTGAATTGTGGGAACCGATACATGTAGAGTATAATAAAATTGTAGGCGAAAGGACGAAGTAGTTAAGACAAAAATTTGTGATAAATAATCATGACGATTTAGGCAATCTGAATAGATACTCGAGATATGTAAAACACAACTATTTTTTGGACATCAGTAAGAGGCTTCATAAGTTATAAAATCTTTAGTTGTTTGTAAACCTAAACAAAGCAACTGCGTTAGGGATTGCAGTGAAAATCCTTTTTTCGGCGTTGTCATAGTGGGTTGGTAAAAAAGATTGTAACAAAAAGCCCGCTCGAACGCCCAAAATAAAAAAAATCAGCCTCTAGAAGTTATAATAATACACCACTCAAGAAAATCATTGCGAAACCAAAATAGATCAACAAGCCAGTTACATCAATCATCGTGGCTACAAAAGGTGCTGATGAAACCGCAGGATCTTGTCCTAATCGCTCAAGGAACAAAGGAAACATTGATCCGATGAGTGTTCCCCAAAGCACAACACCTAATAATGAAAATCCAACCGTAGATGCAATCAGTAAAGTATGCGCGCCATAACTGTGAAAAACAGAATTCCAAAAAACTACTCGCACAAAACCAATTAAACCTAGCACGGAACCTAAGACCAAACCTGATAAAATTTCACGCCGCATTACACGCCACCAATCAGTAAGCGAGACTTCGCCTAGTGCCATGGCTTGAATAATCAGTGACGAAGCTTGTGAACCTGTGTTGCCTCCACTCGAAATAATTAAAGGTATAAAAAGAGCGAGGACAACTGCTTTTGTTATTTCAGTTTCAAAAAAAGCCATCGCGGAAGCTGTGAGCATCTCTCCTAAAAATAATACGATTAACCAACCAACACGTTTTTTAATTAATGTTCGAAAAGGAACATCAAGATAGGGTTCTCGCAAAGCTTCCATACCCCCTATTTTTTGAATGTCTTCGGTATACTCCTCCTCAGCAACCCATAATACATCATCAATTGTGACAATACCTAACAATACATTTTTATCATCTACCACTGGCAAGGCTACTCGATTGTTCATTTGAAATACATCAATAATATCTCGCTGTTCATCGTTGACATGCAAGGAAATGTATCGACCATCAATCAAATCTTGAACTTTAGTGGTTTTTGGATCTACCAATAGAAAATCTCGAATTCGGACATCATCTATCAGCTTACCATTCGTATCGGTCACGTAAATAACATCGATTGTTTCAGAACTCTTACCGTAATCTCGAATGAAGGCTAGTACTTGCTCTACTGTCCAATCGGGTTCCACGTCAATATAGTCCGGCGTCATTAATCGACCCACACTTTCTTCGGGATAGCCCAGCAATGAAAGCGTTATTTTGCGTTCTTCTGGATTTAGTTTTTTAATAAATTCCTTTACTATATTACTAGGCAAATCACTCAACAGTTCCGTTCTATCATCGGGTGGCATTTCGTTGAGAATGTTCACTACTTGAATGGGTGACAATTGATCCAACAATGATATTTGAATGTTATTGTCTAGAATTCGAAATACAGCTAAAGAACGCTGAAAATCTAACTGTTGAAAATACAGCAAAGTGCGTTTTGGCGATTCATTTATTATTTCAGCAACGTCAGAAATATTGAGATCGTTGAGCAATTCACGCAATTCAGCATGTGCTTCCAACTCAATTAAGGTATCTACCCTTTCTAATATCGCGTCTAATTCTTCCATGAAGGATGCAAAAGTAAATGTTATATTTTAAAAACTTAAGGTGAAAATGAGGATTACGAATTTAATCATTCAGCATAGACTTTTCTAAAGAAGCGTATCGTAAATTCTTAGATCCTACTAAACAATCTGCACTTTAAAACTACAAACCTCCCAAGCCTTGTAATCTATGAAATAGTCTATCTTAGAATCGATATTGGGATTATCAATTTCCTTCTATTTTATTTAACGTTTTTAAATAGTTTGAACTATGCCTACATTTTTTATATTTGCTTACTTATACTTATCCGAATATGAATTATAACAAAATTAATAACATTGTCGGCTGGCTTATTTGCGCCATTGCTTGTACCATTTATTTAATGACTAAAGAAGGCTCCGTTAGCTTTTGGGATTGTGGAGAATTTACCGCAGGTGCCGCTAAGCTCGAAGTAGTGCATTCACCGGGTGCTCCATTATTTTTAATGATAGGCAGATTATTCGTATTTGCATTTGGTGGCATACAAAATGCGGCTTTGGCCGTGAACTCCTTATCAGCGATTTCAAGCGGTTTTACTATATTATTCTTATTTTGGACCATCACCCATTTCGCGAAACGTATCATATCAAAGCAAAACGATGAAATGAATACGAACAATATTATGCTTATTATGGGTTCAGGTGTTGTAGGTGCTTTGGCTTATACTTTTTCAGATACATTTTGGTTTTCAGCTGTTGAGGGTGAGGTTTATGCCATGTCATCGTTTTTGACGGCTCTAGTTTTTTGGTCTATTTTAAAATGGGAAGACAGATTAAGCAGCGACAATGATGCCTATGCTGATAGATGGGTTATCTTAATTGCCTTTATTATGGGTCTTTCAATAGGTGTGCATCTTTTGAACTTACTTACAATCCCAGCGATAGTAATGGTTTATTATTTCAAACGTTACAAAGTAAGTACTGCCGGCACTATCATAGCATTTATTTTAGGTTGTGTGATAACAGGAGTTGTTCAATACGGTGTTATACAAGCGGTTCCAATTATTGCTTCAAAAATGGATATTATATTCGTCAATAGTTTTGGCTTACCATTTAACAGCGGTGTGTTTTTTACAGTTATATTATTGGCTGCTCTAAGTATTTTTGTATTGCGTTGGGCTAAAAAAGCAGGTAACTATTTCGTGCATTTAGGTACATTATGTTTTTTGTTTATACTAATTGGTTACTCAGCATTTTTTCAAACTATTATTCGTTCGAACGCAGATGTGCCAATTGATATGACAAATCCTGACAATGCTATTTCTTTGATTAAGTATTTGCAACGTGAGCAATATGGCAAAGTACCTTTATTTAGAGGTCCTGATTTTAATTCACAGCCCATCGCGATGAAACCAGGCAAAATGCAATACTGGAAAGGACCGAAAGAATACGAAGAATTAGGAGAGAAAGCTGACGAATACGAATATGATGCCAGTGACCTACGTTTCTTTCCACGTATTTGGGATGGCAACGACCCGAATCATGGAAATTTTTATAAGACTTATTTAGGTTTAGCGGAGGGCGAAAAAGCAACAAGTGCTCAAAACTTTTCTTTCTTCATGCGTTACCAAGTAAATCAAATGTGGTGGCGTTATTTCTGCTGGAACTACATTGGCCGTCAGAATGATATTCAAAATATAATGGGTGAGCCTCATAATGGAAACTGGCTTTCTGGTATAAAGTTTATTGATAAAATGTTCTTTGGTGACGTAGATAAGATGCCAGACGCGTATAAACACAACAGAGCTCGCAACGAATTATATTTCTTACCATTTATTTTAGGCTTATTAGGTTTTGTTTTTCATTATCTTCGAGATCGCCGTAATGCTTTTGTGGTTGGCTTATTGTTCTTCTTCACAGGATTAGCAATCGTTCTGTATTTAAACAATACACCTATGCAACCCCGTGAAAGAGATTATGCCTATGCAGGTGCTACTTATGCATTTGCAATTTGGATTGGCTTAGGCGTGATGATGATAAATGATTTTCTAAAACGACTCAAAATTGGCAATTCATCACCCATTATAGCAAGTATAATTTGCCTAGTATCCGTTCCACTTTTAATGTTAAGTAAAGAATGGGATGATCACAATCGTTCAAAGAAAACACTTCCAATAGCAACAGCTCACAACTTTTTAAACTCTTGCGAAAAAAATGCAATCTTATTTACTGAAGGTGATAACGATACTTACCCATTATGGTATGCACAAGAAGTTGATGGATTTAGAAAAGATGTACGTATCGTAAATATAAGTTTATTAGGAATCGATTGGTATATTGATCAACTTGGATATGCAATCAATGATGCGGCACCTGTTCCATTAATATGGAATCCAGCACAATATCGTGGCGAAAAACGAAATTACATACAGTATCAAGCCAACGCAAGCTTACCGCAAGATAAATATTACAACTTACGCGAAATATTAGAATTTGCTGGGGATGATGCGCAAATGGCAAGTTCACGTAGTGGCAACCCAATGAATTATTTCCCTGTGAAAAATTTCTTTTTACCTGTTGATAAAGAATTAGTGAAGCGCAATCAGATATTAGCGCCGAATGATACCTCAGTGGTCGTGGACCAAATTCAATTTACAATGCCGAATACTATAGCTTATAAAAATGACCTTGCTATCCTAAATATTTTAGCAGCGAATGCATTTAAGCGGCCTATTTATTTCGCCAACTCTATCGACCCCGATCATTACGAAGGATTACAAGAATATTTACAATTAGAAGGCTTAGCATTTAAGTTAATCCCGGTAAAAACACCCGGCTCTACAACCAATACGCCATTGCGTATTAATATGGAAAAATGCAAAGATTTGATTTTAAATAAATTTGAATACGGTGGAGTTGAAAATGGTGTTTACACAGACCAAACAAATCGTCGTATGATTTCTGCACCAAAAATGCTTACACTTCAAGTAGCTCAACGTTTAATTGCTGAAGGTAAAAAAGATGAGGCAAGGCAATTATTGGCTTCGACACTTTCAAAAATTTCAGAGAAATCGGTGCCAACCATTATGTCGAGAGAAGACAATTCAATGATATTTATGACTGACGCTTTCATCAAAACAGGCGATAAAGTGAATGCAAAAAAGTATTTAGAGAAACTAATGAAATTTACAGAAGACGAATATGCTTACATGACATCATTAAACCCTGAAGACAAATCAGCTAAGGAAGATGATGTTATAAACAACTTAACGGCCATGAATTATCTACAGCAAAGTGCGAATGAAGCCGGCATGCCTGAATTAAGTAAGATGATAGCTGACAGAACAAACACTATTGCAAGCAAAAATCCAGCTATGCTACAACGTCGTCGTCAATAAAGTAATTATGTATCAAATAAAAATTGGAGAACATATCATAGATATAAGTAATGAATCTTTAGAAACAGCATTACCTATCAAATCGATTGGAGAAACAAGCTATGAAACAACATGGCTCGGTAAAAAAACTATAATTGATATTGTAAAAATTGATGAAATAGCTAAGACTATTGTGCTTCGCATTGCTAGTAAAAAATATACATTTCAGATTAAAGAGCCTGTCGATGTTAAGCTTGAAGAAATGGGGATCAAACCCCGACAAGCTAAAAAGAATAATAACTTAAAAGCGCCTATGCCAGGCATGGTCTTGAAGGTTTTGGTGGGCGAAGGGCAAACGGTGAAGGCAGGCGAAAGCCTATTAGTACTTGAAGCCATGAAAATGGAAAATGTGTTTAAAGCCCATGCGGACAGTGTGGTAAAATCTGTTTTAGTTTCAGAAAGACAAACCGTAGAAAAAGGGGAAGATTTAATATTATTCACCTCATGATGCTAAAAATAAAGATGAGAAACATTTTACTAAGTACTTTCCTAATATTCGCTACGAGCCTCTTATTTGCGCAAAACGAGTCGTACATATATTTAGAAGGTATAAAGGGTATCTTTTATAAAGTGAAATTGAATGGAGTTGAACAAACCGCTCAATCAAAAAGATATTATATTCTAACAACAGCACAAGAAGGTGACAATAATTTAGAAATAGAATTTAGCGGCGATTTGTACCCACCACAAAACTTTATAATTGATGTATTGCATGCAAATAACTATGGTTACAGGCTTGCTAAAGCAAATGATGAGAAATTTTATTTATTAGATGTAATTAATGATGGAAAAATCATTGAGTCTAACTCAAATATCAATATCAGATTATCAACCGCGGACAATAGAATCAATTTTTATCAAGAGGAAATAAAAAAAAAGTAGAATTAGAAAAGATTACGAACATCTCTGTAGAAAGTTCCGCAATAATTGATTAAACGATTGAAACTCCAAGTATTTCGCACAAAGCAAGAAAGAGACTGGGAAAACAAAAATTAGAGGAAGAACAGCAAACAAAAGAAGCTGAACAAAAAGCGAAAGCCAATTCAAGCCAAATTACAACGAATCGAAATAAAGAATCTGGCTAAATGCCCAAAAACCGGTTCAGATTTAGAAATAAAATCTTTCATGGATAAGCTTAATTAAAAAGAGGATGATGAAACAAAGCTTATCTTGCTGAAAAAGAAAATATTTACTGGATGTATTATTTCAACACAACTGGGACAAATTGCTGAGAATTTCGAAACACAATATGGCAGATTCTCCGCGGTCAAATTTTTGTTTCCTGAATTAGCAGATCCTGAAAACAAAATGGTTTTAGAATGTATTTTTCGATATGATTCTTATAAAAGTAAATTAAAAAAGCTTTAAGTTTTTCACTTAAAGGTTTGACTCGATAAACTTATCTGACTTATCTTAGTACAAATCTCATTCGACAAAGTGCAGATAAATTTGTCATTTCATTTATGATAACTGTTCTTACGGAAGGTTGAGAATTCTGAGTCTCAATCCCTGACTTATGCAATTGCCTTTCCACTTCACAGTCAACATATTCAATAATCGATCATGTAATAATCCAGGAATAATACCGATTAGACAAATGTAATAGATTAAAATTTCGTTCCTCCATTTAATCTAAACATTTGTATCCATAGGCATTTGCCATTTTCGTCAAGCGAAATGTATAATATAAAATTAATATCAAAATTATATAACTAGTAATACGTAAAAATCAACGAAGTAATGTTTTGATAAATAATGAGTAACTAATCAAATTAGTTATTGCATATTCACACTCAAAGCAGCTTTTTCCAAAAGGATAAAACTTGTAAACTCTAAAATTGAAAATAGAATTAATGAAGCACATCAATTAATGCTTGATGGTGTTTTGACCATTGGCGATTACAAAGCGATTAAAGAAAGGTATGAACCTGAATTAAGCAAGCGGCAAAACCAAATCGCTGTATTAAGCTACATAAGTGCCGAAAATAAAACCTATATTAACATTAATATGGATGTTCTATCAAATCAAAGCTAACATTATTATTTCAGACAATGTTCATACTAAACAACTATTACTTAGTTCGATAATGTCTAAAAAACTCGTTTTTGAAATAATGATTATCGAACCATCCCTTTTAATGAAGTGGTATCGCTGATACTCATTCTAGACAAGGATTTGAAAGGTACTAAAAAACGTAAAGTTCTGTCTAAAACTGAACTTTACGTTGAGGTGGAGGATAACGGATTCGAACCGATGACCTCTTGCATGCCATGCAAGCGCTCTACCAACTGAGCTAATCCCCCTTTTTGAATGTCAATTTAAAAATGCATATAAATAATAACAAAGAGAGCCTGTAAATATAAATAGAATATTAAAATAATAGAATGTATTTTTAGCCTCATGAAACAATCATTTGGGCATCAGATTCTGGAGTATTTGTATCTGCGAAAAAAAGATCCTAGTCAAAAAAATAATATAAATACGAAGCTCATGCATGGCATGAATAGAATTTCGATTATTATGTTTTTGATTGGAATAGTAATTATTCTATTTAAAGTCTTTAAACACTAGTTGTAGAATTACTTGAGCGACTTGCGCGCTGACATTTCCTTTATACAACTTCGAAGTCAATTCGAAATAGGCTGACTTTATTTGACTTACACGCGTCTTATCAAATAATATCCTATTGAGTTCATTTCGAACATTCTCAATGGTCATATCGTGCTGAATTAATTCAACCAGAGCTGGCCTGTCTAAAATTAAATTAACCAAGGAAATATATTTCACCTTTACTAAACGCTTCGCAATGGCATAAGATATACTATTGGCAATATAGCCCACCACTTGTGGTACTCCAAACAAAGCAGCCTCTAAGGTAGCCGTACCAGATGCAACTATGGCCGCATCTGCAACCTTTAATATATCATATGTCTTGTATTGAAGAATTTCAAAAGCGTAATTAGCTAAGTAGGGTTCATAAACTTCCCGTTTCAAATTTGGAGCTTGCGCAATAATTAATTTATATCCCCTTAGGCCTTTTGTAGCTTCTAACATGATAGGAAGCATGGCACTAATTTCTTGCTTGCGGCTGCCGGGTAGCAAAGCAATTATCTTGCCTTCTTGAATACTAGAAGTCTTTAATTTTTCCGACTCAATAATATCCACACTTGGGTTACCAAAATAATCAACTTCAATTCCATGCTTAGCATAAAAGGGCTTTTCGAATGGCAAAATACATATCAATCTATCTACATATTTTCGGATGAGTTCTACCCTATTTTCTTTCCAAGCCCAAACAGTAGGTGAAATATAATAAACGACTTTATAACCTTGCTGTTTGCACCATTTAGCCATGCGCAAATTAAAACCAGGATAATCAACGAGGATTACAACATCTGGTTTCGACTGACGAATTTGTCTTTTACAAAGTGAGAAATTATTGATAATTGTTCGCAAATTCATTAGGACTTCTGCAAAACCCATAAATGCCAAATCATGAATATGTTTATGAATATAAACACCCTTTGCTTTCATTAAATCACCTCCCCAGGCTTCAATGCAGGCGTGGCTATCTTGCTCAAAAAGATGTTCACAAACATTCGAGGCATGCAAATCGCCACTCGCCTCTCCAGCTATGAAAAAGTATTTCACTATTACAGAATATTAAATTTATACAATACAGCAACTAAACCGTACAAAATGATAGAAACAAAAATGCCTTTTAAAGTATTGTATAAACGCCGATTCTTGTAATACGTTATTAAAGGAATACAAGCTAATAAACCTAAAGAAATAATTTTAGGAATAATGTAGCGATTGGTTTTTATCATGTACATAAAATCACTTAATGAAATATTATCTGGCATATACTTGATCGTATAAAAAATCAAAATGCCAAAACATGGGACGATTAAACCAAGTAGGACTCCTAAAAATATATTATCGCGCAACATAGTTCCAAATATACATGATGAAATGGTAAACAGTTACTTCAAGCGTTGTTTCATAGCTTCAAAACAAATAATACCCGCTGCAACTGATACGTTAAAGCTATCAAAATCACCCTTCATCGGAATAATAAATGTTTCATCACACAACTCGGCTGTTTGCTTGGAAATTCCTTTTTCCTCGGCACCCATCACAATACAAGTAGGCACACTAAAATCAATATCTAATAATGATTTTTCTGCTTTTAAATCAGAAGATATAATTCGAATGCCATTCAACTTAATTGTATCTAGTATATTGGTAATATTCTTTTCTCTGCAAAAAGTGATTTGCATCATAGCACCCGCAGAGGTCTTTACCATATCCTCATGAAGCGGTGCGGAATTTTTTTCTGAAAAAATAATTGCATCAACGCCACAACAAACAGCACTTCTTATGATAGCACCTGTATTTCTTACATCCGTGATGCCATCTAACAAGAGTAAAAATGGATTTTTACCTTGGTCATAAATATGTGAAATAACATCTTGTAAAGGTGTGTACTGCACAAATGAACCGTATGCAATTATACCTTGATGTACTCCTCGAATGGTGGTATTGAGTTTCTCGATTGGAACCCTGACAATAGGTACATTCATCTCCTTAGCTAGTCGAATAATATCACCAATGGAATCTCCACTTATCGTGTGGTGCATAAGAATACGATCGAGTGGTTTCTTGTTTTGTAAGGCCTCTAATACAGGATTACGTCCGTATATCAACGATTTGGATGAACGCATATACTAACGGCTAATAACAAATTTAGTAGACTCTAAAATCTTCCCATTGGCATCTTTCGCAATAATTACATATAAGCCATTTGGATAAGATTCCATATCTGTAAATTGTATAAATTCACCACCAAGAGGCAATGTTTTACGTTGAAGTTCACGTCCGATAAGATTACGTATTTCCAAGGTATTAACTTGACTGCTGGGTTTCACTATCTTGACAGTTAATAAGCTTTTTGTAAGTGGAACGGGCGATAAAAATAACAAAGATTCTTCTCCCGCTGCGAATGCTTGAAAGGAGAAAATAAAAATAAAGATGCTTAAGCCAATGCGTTTCATAAAATTACAATTCAAAAATATATGAAAAATTGTGAAATTTTTTACAAAATGAGGAGAAATCTTGTTTTTTTTGGTTTAAATTTGGTGAACTATAATTAAAACTCATGCATTACGTTCACAACTCTTGGTTTTTAATGAATTGGACTATCATGGTATTCATCTTGTCAATTTCAACGATGGTAATTGCATATGTCAACAATAAAATGAGGTTATTACGAAAAGCTACATTCATTATGATTGTAAGTCTTATTTTAAGCTGCATTAGTGTGTTCGATTCTATACATGTAAACACTCCACATTTACAAGCTAAATTACAAAGCGAGGTTTCAAAATCTGAGGTAAAATCGAGTGGTGAAAGCTTAGTTTCGAAAGTAATTCATTTGGTATTTTCATTGGCTAGAAATAAAGTAGCTGAGTGAAAATCCTTGGTAATTAATTAATAATTATACTCAAGATTTTTCTTCAGAACAACATCTTAAATAAAAGTACATTTATCACAATATTTTAATTTTAAGCATATGTGAAACATTTTCAAATCTAAATTTTGGACATAAGTAACACAATATAAAATTAACTTTAAGTAGTATACTCATTTCGGAAATTCTTTATAATTAGAAATTTAATATTTAATTCGACTATAATAAGCTTTTTTTTAATTCGAAATATTCAATAATTATAATCTCCAATTTTGTTAATAAACATGAATGAAAAAACTAGAATTTAGCATTGATATAGCAGCAAGTAAAGAAAAAGTCTGGTATGCATTATGGAACGATTGGCATTACAGACAATGGGTGAAAGCCTTTTCAGATGGCTCTTACGCATTAACGGATTGGCAGCAAGGCAGGGATGTGCAATTTTTAAATGCATCAGGTAATGGAATTTACAGCGAAATTGAATCTATGGAGTTATACGAAACTATGTTATTCAAACATATTGGTGAAGTAAAAAAACATAAAAAAATGCCTGTAGATGAAGCTTCACAAAACTGGACTGGCATGAATGAATCCTATCACTTGAGTGAGGATTCAACGG
Source organism: Chitinophagaceae bacterium (assembly GCA_044234005.1). GTDB lineage: Bacteria > Bacteroidota > Bacteroidia > Chitinophagales > Chitinophagaceae > OLB11. The sequence goes on from JBIIJE010000080.1 coordinate 12,119, forward strand.
GTACAACTTTAAAAGTAAAAATAGAAACTTTGGAAGCGTTTAGAGATTATTTTGAAATAAACTTTCCAAAAGCTTTAGAAAATATTAAGACACAGGCTGAAAAATTATATGTTTTTACATCAGCAGTTATCAATGCTGATTTAATTGATGTTTGGGAAAAATTCTT
>JBIIJE010000127.1:0-7111 GCA_044234005.1 Chitinophagaceae bacterium
TTAATAATTAAAAATACATAATTAATAATAATGGCTCGTATATCAGGTATCGACTTACCGAAAAATAAAAGAGGAGAAATTGGTCTTACTTATATCTATGGAATAGGTAAATCTACAGCAAATGCAATTCTTGAAAAGGCTGGCATAGATGTAAATAAAAAAGTAAAAGATTGGAACGATGATGAGCAAACTTCGATTCGTAACATCATTACTGGCGAGTTTAAAGTAGAAGGGCAATTGCGTTCGGAAGTTCAAATGAGTATCAAACGCTTATTAGATATCGCTTGTTATCGTGGCTTACGTCATCGTAAAGGTCTTCCTTTGCGTGGTCAACGTACACGAACTAACTCACGTACTCGTAAAGGACGTCGTAAGACAGTTGCAGGTAAGAAAAAAGTGGCTAAAAAGTAATCATTAACAAAACATAAATACAGATTTTAAATACAGTATTTAAAATTTAAAACTAAATAATACATGGCAAAAGGAACACAACAAACTAGTGCAAAAGCAGCTGCGAAAAAGCGCGTTGTAAAAATTGATACACATGGTGATGTACATGTTACTGCAAGTTTTAACAACATTATAGTAGTTTATACTAACAAACTAGGTCAAGTTATCTCATGGAGTAGTGCCGGTAAAATGGGATTCCGTGGAAGCAAGAAAAATACACCTTATGCGGCTCAATTAGCTTCTAGTGATGCAGGTAAAGTAGCTTTCGATGCTGGTATGAAAAAGGCTGATGTGTACGTAAAAGGTCCTGGTTCTGGACGTGAGTCTGCCATTCGTGCTGTATCACAATCTGGCATTGAAGTAACATCTATTTTCGATGTAACACCCTTACCGCACAATGGTTGCCGACCGCCTAAAAAACGTCGTGTATAATTTAAAACAAATTATTCGCTGCTAAAATCTGAATTAGGATTTAATATGAGTTTAGCAGTTTCAATTATAAATCCAAAACAAAACAAAAAATGGCAAGATTTAGAGGTCCAAAAACCAAGATCGCTCGTAGATTCGGTGAGCCTATCATAGGTAATCCGAAGTATTTTACTAAGAATAGCAACCCTCCAGGACAACATGGCGCTTCAAAAAAGCGTAAGCAAGTAAGTGAGTATGGTGTGCAATTGAATGAGAAGCAAAAAGCGAAACTTACCTATGGCGTACTCGAGCGTCAATTTCGTAAAACATTTCATGAAGCGGTACGCTTAAAAGGTGTAACGGGTGAAAACTTAATCATGCTTTTAGAAGCAAGATTAGACAATACTGTATATCGTTTAGGTATCGCAGAAACTCGTTTAGCAGCACGTCAATTAGTGACACACAAGCATATCACAGTAAACGGACATGTTTGTAATATCCCTTCTGCCTCATTAAAACCAGGTGATGTAATTGGTATTAAGGAAAAGAGTATGGCGAATGCTTCATTGGCAGCCCGTGTTCGTGGTAAAAATCCTAAAATTAATTGGTTAGAGTGGAACGATAAAGATAAAAAGGGTACGTATATTATGAACGCTGAACGTGAGAATGTTCCGGAAAATATCAAAGAGCAATTAATAGTTGAGTTGTACTCCAAATAATCTTATTGATAATTCAATCAATTCTTAATTCAATAATTAAAATTATAAAATGGCAATATTAAATTTTCAAAAACCCGATAAAATTGTTCTTCAAAAAGCAACTGAATTCGAAGGTTTATTCGAGTTCCGTCCCTTGGAACCTGGTTTTGGCGTTACAGTAGGTAACTCATTACGTCGTGTTTTATTAAGTTCGCTAGAAGGTTATGCTATTTGTGGCATTCGTGTTGAAGGTGTGGATCACGAATTTTCAACTATCAAAGGTGTTACTGAAGATATTACTGAGATTATTTTGAATTTAAAGCAAGTTCGCTTTAAACGAAAAATTGAAACAGAAGTTTCTAGTGAGAAATTAGAAATTATCATCAAGGGTCAAGAGCAATTTACCGCAGGAATGATTGGCGAAGTGACTAACAACTTCGAAATCACAAATCCTGACTTAGTGATTTGTAATATGAACCCAACTACCAATTTCAAAATTGAATTAAGTATTATAAAAGGACGTGGTTATATTCCTGCAGATGATAATAAGTCGCGCGAATTAGCTATGGGTTGGATAGCGACTGATAGTATTTTTACACCTATTAAGAATGTAAAATACACCATTGAAAATACACGTGTTGAACAACGTACTGACTTCGAAAAATTAATTCTAGAGGTTAGCACAGATGGTACCATTCATCCTGAAGATGCCGTAAAACAAGCGTCTCGCATCATGATTCAGCACTTAATGTTGATTACAGATGAGAATATTACTTTCGATTCAGGTGTATCTGAAAAACATGATGTAGTGGATGAGCAAACATTGAAATTACGTCAAATTTTAAAAACTCCTTTAGAAGACTTAGATTTATCAGTACGTGCATTCAATTGCTTGAAAGCTGCTAAAATCAATAGCTTAAGTGAGTTAGTACAATACGAACAAGATGAATTGATGAAGTTTAGAAACTTCGGTCAAAAATCCCTATCGGAAATTGAACAAGTATTAATCGATAGAGGTTTAGGATTTGGAATGGATTTATCAAAAATTAATTTAGACGACCTATAAAATATAGGTAAAAATAAAAATATAGTATGAGACACGGTGTAAAAAATAATCATTTAGGACGTACCACGCCACACAGAAAAGCGTTGCTACGTAACTTATCTATACAATTGATTCAACACAAACGTATTGTAACAACTTTGGCTAAAGCCAAGGCATTACGTGTACATGTTGAACCCATTTTAACTAAATCAAAAGTGGATACTATGCACCAACGTCGTGTTGTATTCAGTTATTTGCAAGACAATGATTCAATCAAAGAATTATTTGGCACAATTAGCGCAAAGATTGCAGATCGACCAGGCGGTTATTGTCGCATTATCAAAATGGATCGTCGTTTAGGTGATGCTGCTGATATGGCAATGATTGAATTAGTTGATTTTAATGAGATTTACAATTTGAAAACTGCAGGTGCTGATGATAAGAAGAAAACACGTCGTAGCCGTTCAAAGAAATCTGATACTGCACCAAAAGCGGATACCCCTGTTGCAGATGTAACATCTGAAACCATTGAAGAATCAACTAATGAAAGTGAAGTAGTTGCAGAATCTCCAATAGCTGCAGAATCTCCAGTGGTTGCAGAATCTCCAGTGATTGAAGAACCTCTAGTGGTTGAAGCAACACCTTCAGCAGAAAGCGAATCGGCTACTACAGAGCCAACCGCACAAGATGATTTGAATAACGGTAAAGAAGAGCAAGCTTAATCGAATTTCTAAAATATTAAACATGAAAAATCCTAGCAAACTGCTGGGATTTTTTTTATCCTAAACATTAATTTTTATTTACTTAAACCCAAATTCGTTCTTTTTGATAAAAACAACGAATCTGGGTTAAATCTAAAATTAAGCACCTGCTGCAAACATTGTCATTTGATAGTTGATGCTATGTATGATAGAAAGGATAAACGCTTCTTTCATACTTCGTTTTTCAAATTCGTCTGTGGTTTCAATTGTATAATCAAGTTTCATTTTGCTCCAATTAAAATCTGGGTTTACACCTAATATTTCTTGCTCATTCGAATCAAGCAAAACGTATTTTCTATCTAAGATGCCTTGGCGCTTTAATAAAAAACTTTCGTCAATGTTATTATTTTTTACATGAAAAACGATTCCTTGCCATCCCAAGCTAAAACTAAGCAGAACATCTTCTTGATTTTTTAACTCAATAGTAGAGTCCCAAAATCCTTTGGGTTGAAGCGAAAAGCTTGATGCTTCATCTAATATTATTTCTGCTTTAAAGGAATACCATGAGGGGTATGTCAAAGAGCCAATTTGTTTGTCATCGATCGACAAAGTAAAGTTTCGATAGTTGTTAGAAGTGATTTTGTAATCTTGCATTTTCTATTGCGAAAATACGTTTTCTTGCTTTAATCAATGATTATACGTTAAGCTGCTTTAATAATGTAAATGAAAACGGTTGTCCTTACCGATAATCATCAAGATTCTTTAGTCTACTATTCACTATCAATATTGTACTTAGAATCAATTTGGTAATAATTAAGAAACATTAGCGTAACATAGAATTCATGTTATGGTAACATAGCAACTCTAGTTTTGTTTCTTTACAATGCGCAAATGAACAAATGTATTTTAATTCTGACTTTTTTATTGACTTCAATGCTCGTTCATGCCCAAAGTGGACTCATTGCTGGCAAGGTTCTTGACGAAAAAGGCGAGACCGTTTTAGGCGCTACAGTAAGTCTTGAGGGACATTCCAAAGGAGGTAAAACCGATTTAGATGGTAAATTTAGTTTACGTGGAATCGCTGATGGTAAGTATATTATAAAAATTACTTATGTCGGTTATGAAGCTAAATTGATCAATGATATAGAAGTTAAACAAGGTAAATCTGAATTTATTACCATTACACTTATCAAAGCAAGTAAGAGTTTAAAGGAAGTAAAAGTAACAAAAACAGTAAAACGTGAAAGTGTTTCTGCTTTATTAATTCAACAGAAAAATTTATCAACTATTTCAGATGGTATTTCGGGCGAAACCATTAAAAAAACAGCCGATAGAAACACAGCAGAAGTACTTAAGCGTGTAAGTGGTGTCACAATTGTCGAGAATAAATTTCCGGTCATACGTGGTTTAGCGGATAGGTACAATATGGCTATGCTCAATGGTGATATATTGCCAAGTTCTGAGTCTGACAGAAAGGCCTTTTCATTCGATATTTTTCCTTCAACTTTGGTTGAAAATATGGTGATTGTAAAAGCCGCGACACCCGATAGACCTGCTGAGTTTTCTGGTGGTTTGATTGATTTAACAACGAAAGGAATACAGACTGAAAGTTTTTTAAACATTCAAATTGGAACGGGGATGAATAATCAAAGCACTTTCCGGCCTTATAGAACCGGTCGTGCAAGCAAAACTGATTGGTTAGGTTATGATAAAACAATGCGCGTCTTGCCTGCCGATTTTCCGACAAGAAGTGATTACGACAAGCTAACTACTGCACAAAAAGTAGATCAAACTAAAAAGTTTAGAAATACTTGGGGTACATCTGAGATGTCGACTATGTTGCCATTTCAATCGCTAGCCATATCAGGTGCTTATGTAAAGAATCTAAAGAAAGATTATGTTTTTGGCGTGAGTTCAGCTGTGACCTACAGTAGAAACAATCGTACGTATTTTATTGACAGAAATGAATTAAATGGTTCTTTGGATGCTTACAAATTTATTGACACTTCTTATAGAGAAAGTTTGTTGATCGGAAGTTTGCTTAATTTCGGTTTAAAAATTAAAGACAAACATAAGCTCAATTTTAAAAATTCATTTACCCTCAATGCCGATGATAATACGATTGTGAGAAGTGGTGATTTTATAGACAATGAACAGTTTATTAGAGGTTCAGCCTTATGGTTTGCAAACAATCAACTTTTATCAAATCAGCTTAGTGGAGATCACGTGTTTACAAAGCGAAATATTAGATTAAACTGGGGCTTGGCTCGTCAACAGATTGAACGACAAATACCAGATTTGAGAAGAACGAATTATACCAAAAATTATATTCAACAAGATAGTCTGTTTAGATCGAATATCACAACTATAGCAAACCCTAATTTAATGGGAAGATTCTTTGCAAATACGAGTGAAGTAATTTATAATGGACATTTTGATTTGAGCTTGCCTTACAAAATAAAAGGTCAATCGCAATTAATAAAAGTAGGAACCTATTTACAAACTAAAAGCAGAAGCTATGATGCTCGAGTACTTGGTTATGTAAAAGCAAAATCAAGCACTTTTGATAATTCGTTATTGAGTTTGCCAGAAGATCAAATATTTGATGAGGCTAATATTAAACCAACAGGATTTATTATCAGCGATGCCACCTTGCCAACCGATAATTATGAAGCCAGCTCAAATTTGAAGGCTTATTACCTTATGAACGATAATTTACTTTTGAAAAAAATTAGATTGGTTTATGGAGTAAGATTAGAAAACTTTCAACAAGAGTTAATCACAGGTATTAGTGCTCGTGGCGATAAAAAAATTAATAAGTCAAATATTGATTGGTTACCATCTCTTAATTTGACATACGCTTTAGATGCCAAAACAAATTTGCGTATGTGTGCTTCCAAAACTCTTTCAAGACCTGAATTTAGAGAACTTTCACCAGCAACTTTCTACGATTTTAATTTGCTTGCGAACACAACTGGAAATCCAGATTTAGAGCAAACCATAATACAGAATTACGATTTTAGATATGAATATTATTTAGGAAAAGGCGAAATGATTACGACCTCTGTTTTTATAAAAAAGTTTAAAAATGCAATTGAGTCAACTATTCCTTATGGTTTTTTAACCACTCAAAAATTATTTAATTATACCAATGCAGCCGATGCGAGCAGTTTTGGACTGGAATTAGAATTTCGAAAAGGACTTGATTTTTTATCACATTCTAAGAGCTCTATTTTTAAACAGTTGAGTCTTTTCGGAAATTTTGCCTACATAAAATCTGAAGTGAGAATTGAAACACAAACAGCGAGTGGTGATATGCTAGCTTACAAACGCCCTATGCAAGGTCAATCTCCTTATATCATCAATACAGGTTTGTCATGGCAAGATAAACAATATAATACCCAAGCCAATTTAATTTTTAACCGAATTGGGCAACGACTATTTATTGTTGGCAATGGTGAAATTCCAGATATGTATGAAGCACCTCGTAATATTTTAGATTTTAGTATTAGCCATAAATTCTATAAGAACAAGCTAGAAGTAAAATTTACTATATCCGATATTTTTGCAAATCCTTACGTCTATTATTATAATGTAGATGAAAGTTATAAAATAGTAAGTGATGAGGCACGATTCACCTCGGAAGATTTTACTGTAATTCGAAATAGAGTTGGTACAAATTTCGGTTTATCATTAAGTTATCAAATTAAGTAATTCAAGATTTTTCATTTTTATTATATCGACCCTAGTAGATTATTTTACTAGGGTTTATAATTTATTAATATATGTCTATTAGTTTTTTTAATTGG
>JBIIJE010000156.1:0-5116 GCA_044234005.1 Chitinophagaceae bacterium
GTAATGATGCCATAATCTTCTCATAATGATTTGGTAACAGTAAGGTAATAAGTTTGCTGAAAATATAATAAAAACATGAAGAAAATTTTTACCGCATTAATGCTAACATGCATTGGAACAGCAACTTTCGCACAAGCTCCTGTCAAGGATATAAGTGGCAATTTAACAGGCACTATCAATTGGGTGAAAGACACAATTTATTTATTAAAAGGTAAAGTATATGTAAAAGCGGGCGGTGTATTGAATATAGCACCCGGTACTATTATCAAAGGTGATAAAGCAACACCAGGTTCAGCTCTTATTATAACACGTGGGGCTCAAATTAAAGCAGTTGGTACTCCCAATCAACCAATAGTATTTACCTCTAGTGCGGCACCAGCTGATAGAGACAGAGGTGATTGGGCTGGTGTGGCGATTGCTGGAAATGCAAAGGCTAATATGAATGGTGGTATTGGTACATTTGAAGGTGGAAATTTGGCGAATCCTGATGGAACAATCGCTGATGGACAGTACGGAGGTTTGAATGATTTGGATAATAGTGGTGAATTGAAGTATGTGCGTATTGAGTATGCAGGATTTGCTTTTGCAACTAATAATGAATTGAATAGTCTTACATTGGGTGGAGTGGGTAGCGGTACAAAAATTTCATATGTACAATGTAGTTATGGATTAGATGATGCGTTCGAATTTTTTGGAGGTACTGTTAACGCAAGTCATTTAGTTGCTTTTAGAGGTAATGATGACGACTTTGATACTGATTTTGGTTACAGTGGAAAAATACAGTTTGGTGTTTCTTTCCGAGATACAGCAGTTGCTGATGGGGTTTCGGGTGCTAATGCATTTGAAAGTGATAATGATGGTGCTAGTTCTGGAAATAATCCTTATACATCATGTGTTTTTTCTAACATGACTTTAGTTGGGCCTAAATTTAATGCGAATACGGTTGCCGATGTAAATTTTAGAAATGGAGCACACATTCGTAAAAATTCCCGTATGTCTTTATTCAATTCTATAGTAATGGGTTGGCCCAATGGTTTAAAAATAGATGGTGACAGTTGCCATGATGCAGCTGATAATGGCAATTTAGTTATTAAGAATACAGTACTAGCCGGTTGTACAAAACAATTAGATTCAACAAGTGGCGCAGTATGGAATATAACACCTTGGTTCAATACAATGTCTAATGCAAATTCAATTTTAGCAAATACAAGTGATGTTCAACTCACAAGTCCATTTAATTATAATGCACCAGATTTCAGACCTGCAGCAGCTTCTCCTATGTTAAGTGGCGCCTCATTTACAGATGCTAAATTAGCTACTGGATTTACAACTGTAAATTATCGTGGTGCTTTTGGAACAGATGATTGGACACTAGGCTGGACCAATTTTCAACCAGATACTATGGCTTATACAGAAGGCTATAATCCATTAAGCGTAAATGATTTGTTAGCGAATAAGTTATCTGTATCAGTTTATCCAAATCCTGCTCAGAATGAAATTTATATCGCATCAAATGAAAACTTACAAGATTTAAGCGCAAGTTTATACACATTAGATGGAAGATTAGTAACTGCATCTGTTAGAAAAATTTCAAACAACCAATCAATGATAGAAGTTTCAAGATTAACAAATGGCATTTATTTATTGCATATTACAAGCGGTATAAAATCATCGATTGAAAAGATTGTCATTAATAAGTAAAGAGTTTATTCATTTTCAATCGTTTTATAAAAAGCGATTTAGCCGACACACAGTGTCGGCTTTTTTTGTAAAGTATTATTCAAGAGTGAAAACCTAAAAGGGTTATTTTTCTTTAAATCCAAATTATTCAAAGAGAATTTTAACCGAAAAATAGAGTGCAAAAGGGTTTTGTGTTTTCTTGCAGAAACTAATACCGATTGGAATTTTATAACAGTCCAATTTTTCGTACCTCAAATTGTTCTTAACAAAAATAACCATCGGTATTAACCACTCGATGATTTGGTCTGTGACATAAATCACATCGGTATAACTAAAAATTCAACTGTGCTTGTAATCTCAATAAATTTCCACGTTGTAAATTTTCTTGTAAACTAAAATCTTCAAATCTTCTTTTCGAAATGGTGTACATAGTCACTAATTCAAAGTTTTTATTAGGTTGCCATTCAACACCTAATTCTAATTCATTCACTTCATAGCTTCTAGAATCTTTTTCATGTTTTTTTCCACCCCTGTAAGTCTGATAGCGAGTGAAAGGGATAATGACATGGTTCTTATAATTTGTTTTATAATTCAATAGAACATAACCGCCATTCAGCCTTTTATTTTCGATTGAATCACTTAATTTATTGAATTGAGGCCCTCTTCCTACTGTGTATTCAGCAGTTATCCCAAATGGTCTTGGGTAAAGAACAAATGAACCTGCAATTCTTTCATCATCGTATGTTAAGTCTTTCAATTTTTTAACGCCAGTAGATAGTTCGGATAATATTACTTTACCCTTGTAGGCTTGAATTGATGGCTCAATTATTTGTCCATGTATTTCGAAGGGATAGGTAAGGCGACTAACAATATGCGGCCGATTATTCAATTCGGGTCTGTTCGCGGTTTGTCCATTATACGCACCAAAGGCAAAAACACCGTAGTCGCCACTTCCCTTTAATCCATCTCTCACTAACATCGCGAAGATGTCACGAACTTTTCTAGGAGCATAATAAAAGAAAACACCTAAGTCTCGCTCGTTTGAAACAGCACTATTTAGTGCATCATTCCGATCTAATGCTAATCTGTTTTGACTAGATTGCATATTTTCAAAACCATATGGTATTTTACTTTGGCCAATTCTTACTCTAAATTCATTTTTCTTATCAAAACCAACATCCACGTATGCGTCACGGATCTGTGCCCAATGTAAGCTAGACGAACTAACATTACTTGCCAAATCAGGTTGAACATAGAAATATACGTTTTTATGAATTTGCCCGAAGAATATCAGTCGCATACGGCGAATAAAAAAACCTCCATTTTCACCCCAAGATCTATCACATTGTTCACATTTTAATTGGGCATTAGTTTCTAATAAGCGATTATACCTTACTTGCATGTATCCCCGAAGGTTGATTGATTCATACCAATTTGTTTTTTTTATTTCAACTGGCTTATCATTATCCTGAGCATATGATTTTGTCGTAAGTCCAAAAATTAAAATAATAAGAATGTAATGTTTCCTTAAAGTTATCATATAGTTATTAAAATATTAATTTATGATGCAAATAGAATAGTATTTTGAAGAATAAAATCCATTTTTGGCATTACTAAATTGTTATGATTATTATTTTATTGTGTCTTTAAGATGATGCTAATGTTACCAAATTATTACCAATCTATACTTTATTTTAATGTTGGCTTATTGATGACATATTTGCACAATTATTTATATTACTAAGAGATTTTGAATCATGAGTTTAAATAACATCCTTAAAATTTTTCAGCCTAAAGACCGCGTTTTCTTTAGTTTATTTGAAACTGTTTCCGATTGTGTTGACACAATGGCAAAAAAATTAATTGAATTAGTCCATGAGCCGGATTTTGAAAAACGTGCAATACTTATTGGACAGTTGGAAGCATTAGAACATGATAACGATAATTCTACGCATCAAATATTTACGGAATTAGGTAAAAACTTCATTACTCCTTTCGATAGAGAAGATATTCATTATCTGGCAACAGCCTTAGACGATATTGCAGATTATATTTATGCCACTGCCAAGAAGATTAACTTTTACAATGTAAATCCACAAGAGCAAGGCATTCAAAAATTAGCTGAATGTATTAAGTTAAGTGTACAATCGTTGCATGTTGCAGTGAAGGAATTGCGTAACATGAAAAATGTTACCATTATAACCAATGCAATTGTAAAAGTAAACAGCATCGAAAATCAGGCAGATGATATTTATGATATGAGTATTGAAAGATTATTTGCTACCGAGCCAGATGCTAAGGAGGTAATTAAGAAGCGCGAAATATATCAAGTAATGGAAACAGCAACTGATAAATGCGAGGATGCAGCCAATGTAATTGAAAGTATTATTGTTAAATATGCATAATTGATTTGATAACAAACCCCTTCGATTATTTGCTAAATAACCAATGTTATTTTAAATAAAATTGTCTCATCAAATCATCGAATTTTCAAATTTTCAAATTTTCAAATTAAATAAATGACATTTGTAATTGTAATCATTATCCTAGCACTTGTATTCGACTACATCAATGGTTTTCATGATGCAGCAAATTCAATAGCTACAGTTGTCAGTACGAAAGTATTAACTCCTTTTCAAGCAGTATTGTGGGCAGCTTTTTTTAATGTAGTTGCTTACTTCGTATTTAAAGATCACGCGGTCGCCAATACAATTGGTAAGACAGTTTTCAAGGAATACATCACTTTACCTGTTATTTTTTCTGGATTAATTGCTGCTATTTTTTGGAACTTATTGACTTGGTGGTATGGCATTCCATCTTCTTCATCTCATACCTTAATTGGAGGCTTTGCTGGTGCAGCTCTTACTGCAGCTTGGCTTAAAGATTCATCACTTCATATTGGACAAATTATTGATAGTGGTAAAGTGTTAAAAACGGTCTCATTTATTTTGTTAGCGCCTTTAATTGGGATGGTAATGTCCATGTTTTTTACCTTAGTAATGGTTAATCGGAACACATGGATAAAGTGCGGTATTCTCGCTTTGACGGGTGTTGTCCTATGGTTTGCATTTGTGAAATTCCAAGAGGGGAAAATAAAAGAAAATCTTAGTAAGTTTTACAGAATTGACAAAAACTCAAAAATTGTTTCTGACGAAACGATGAAATTAGTAAAAGAAACAAACCCTGAGAAGAAAGCTGAAATACAAAAGAAGATAGAAGAAGCACAAACTAAAGTTGAGAAAGCTGAAAAAGCATTAGCGAGTTCTCAACCTTATTATCATGAGTACGAGAGTAAAGGCGGTAAATGGGTCGCTAGCCAAATTATGGCGAATGTTGATATTAAAACGACCGAGACAAGTAGAATAGTAGATAAACTTAATGCTTATTTCAAAACTGATCAATTAAAGGTGTTATCGCAGAAAAATGAAACTAAGAA
>JBIIJE010000082.1:0-12116 GCA_044234005.1 Chitinophagaceae bacterium
GCACAGCCTTGGGTTTTATGGGTTGGATTTTCACAAAGGATTGGCCTCAAAACTTTGGAGGTAAACCTACCTTTCCATTACCAGCCTTTATTCCTATTACATTCGAGTTAACTGTATTATTTGCTGCTGTAGGTATGGTACTTACATTTTGTTACCTCAATCAAATTATGCCAGGTGTAAAAAAACATATTTTTCACCCTCGTCAAACCGACGATAAATTTGTAATGGCGATAGAAGTAAATGATAACAACGCATCTGACATGGAGGCCTTTTTGAAGTCGACAGGTGCCGATGAAACAAATATTCAAGTAGCAGAATCAGAATGGTGGTATGGCAGATTCGATAAAAAAGAAGATTACGAAATTCAACAACAATTAGCATAAGTAGAACCATGAGGAAAATAATTTTATATAGTATTTTTATTTTGGCAACAACCCTTGTGGTTTCTTGCGAAGATGAATATAGCCGTAAACCAGGTCGAGTATATGCGCCAGATATGGTTTACTCACGCGCGGTAGATTACTATCATAGTACTGAAAAAATAGAGGCAGAAAAAGGAACCTATACAAGAATGCCAGCACGACATACTATTGCCCGCGAACAACCTCTACCTGATCACATCGGCGAGAATGACACCACATTAGCGAATTCGAACATATGCAAATATGATTTAACTGAAAAAGATGTAGAAGAGGGTAAAAGATTATACATGATTTATTGTGGTATCTGTCATGGAACAAATTTAGATGGCAACGGACCTTTATACACGAGTGGTAAGTTTGTGGCTATGCCCGCTAATCTAAAATCGGGAGAAAAATATTTGAAAATGAGCCAAGGTCGGATTTATCATGGAATTGTGTATGGTAAAAACTCAATGGGTTCCTATGCAAGCCAACTCGATACGAAGCAACGTTGGCAAGTAGTGGCTTATATCAAAAAAATTCAATCTGAAAATGGAGGTGAAGCATTTACGATGGTAAAAGGCGCACCTACCAATGATTCATTATCTGTTTCCAAATCTGAAAAGAAAGAAGAAACTAAAATGGACGCACCCAAAGAAGAAAAATAGTAAAATTTAAACCTAAGGATATAAAATAAAAGATAGGACATGTTAAACCAAGAATTTAAAATACCAGCACAACTCAAAACAACTAGCATGGTGCTTCTCATCATAGGGATAGTTACCTTGATTGCAGGTGCTTTCGTATTGTTGCCTTCACATGAGCAAATGACAGTAAATCGTTTTTGGGCAGTAATGTTACAAAACAGTATTTTCTTTTTATTGATTTGTGTAGCCAGTATTTTTATATTAAGTGCAACTTCTTTAGCGCAAGCAGGTTGGATTGTTGCATTTCGACGAATTCCGGAAGCCATTGCTAGTATAGTATGGGTCTTAGCTATTATAGCGGGCATCGTAATTCTTACGTTAGTGTGGTCGGGTAATCATGAAATATACAAATGGACCCAAGAAGGTTACATCGCACATAGCCAATTGAATGGTTTGAAAAACTTTTTCTTAAGTAAACCTTTCTTCACAATTTGGACTGTGCTTACCTTATTCTTATGGGGCTTTTTAGGAAATAAATTACGTGAGCTTTCATTGCGCCAAGATAAGGAGGCGAAAGGTTCCACAAAAACATATTGGCTGAATTTTAATTACTCGGCTGGTTTTGTATTTGTATTTGCTTTGACATTAGCATCCACGATTCCTTGGTTATGGATTATGAGTTTAGACGCACACTGGTTTTCTACCATGTTTAGTTGGTACACATTTGCATCCTCTTTTGTAAGCGGCATGAGCATGATCATGCTTTGGATACTTTATACAAAGCGTCATGGTTATTTACAAATTGTAACCGACGAGCATGTGCATGATGTAGGTAAATTTATGTTTGCCTTCAGTATTTTCTGGACTTATTTATGGTTCTCACAATTCATGTTGATTTGGTATGCAAATATTCCGGAAGAAACGATTTACTTCAAGATTCGTATGCACGGACCTTATAAGTTTTTTTATTGGATAAACATAATACTAAATTTCGTTGCACCTATTCTAATATTGATGCCTCGCCCAAATAAGCGCAATTACTTTGTAGTAGCTTTGGTGGCAATTATTATTTTGGTTGGTCATTGGATAGATTTCTACCAAATGGTAATGCCTGCTACGGTACAAGAACATTGGCATCTGGGTTGGTTTGAAATTGGAATAGTTTGCGGTTTTGTAGGATTAATCATGTTTTTAGTAAGCAACAAACTTACAAAAGCACCCTTGATACCACAAAATCACCCATTCTTGAAAGAGACAGTTATTCATATAGCGTAATAAAAAATTGTAAAAAAGAAATAAAAAGATATGTCAGGATTATTGTTAGTGCTACTCGTCGTTTTAATCTTCGTGGTACTTTACCAAGTATCTCGTTCGAGCGAAATAATAGCCCAATTGCAAGGCGAAGAGGCGTTTGATAAAAAACGTAATAAAATACTAGGCTGGTCGATGTTGGTGCTTTTTGCTGCCTTCATGATTGGAATCTATTGGTGTCACGTATATATGATGCCATTGATGGGGCCGCGTGCCGCATCGAATCATGGTGCTGAATACGACTTCATGTTCTTCATCACATTAGTTGTTACAGGTATCGTGTTTTTGTTGACCCAATTTTTATTATTTTGGTTTGGATTCAAATACCAAAGAGTTGGACCTAAAACCCCATTCAATTTTGTACACTCAACAAAGCTTGAATTAGTTTGGACTACCATTCCAGCTGTAGCAATGGCAGTATTGGTTGCCTTTGGATTAAAGAGCTGGTTTACCATGACTGACCCAGCACCGAAGGGCGCTATGCAAATTGAAATCATTGGTAAACAATTCAACTGGATTTCACGTTACCCAGGTAAAGATGGCGTATTAGGTAAAAGATATTTTACCAATATCAACGATCAGGATAATTTATTAGGGCAAGATTGGAAAGATCCTAGAAACCTAGATGATATTGTAATTCCAAATGGTGAAATAAGATTGATAAAAGACAAACCTGTCGAATTAATCATCGGTTCTCGCGACGTGATACATGATGTAGGATTATCACATTTCCGCATGAAAATGGATGCGGTACCAGGTATTACTTCAAAGTTGTGGTTTACCCCAACGATTACCACAGAAGAAATGAAAAAAGAAACCGGGAAACCGAATTTTGTATATGAACTTTCATGCGACCAAATGTGTGGTAAAGGACATTATTCGATGCGTGCCGTAATTATTGTTGAAACTCAAGCTGAGCATGATGCTTGGTTGGCTAAACAACAATCGTATTACGCACAGAACCATCCGAGTACAAACCCTCCTGCACCCGCAAAAGAAGGTGCTCCCACAGATTCTTTGAAAGATAAAATAACCATGAATTAAAATGCTGTATTTATGAATAACGAGGCAACAATCACACATCATCACGAACATACGAATCATGACGTACATCATCATGATGAACATCATGCACATGAACATCATGAACAGCACTTCTTTTCGAAGTATGTGTTCAGCATGGATCATAAAATAATATCACGTCAATTTTTAATCACAGGTATATTTTGGGCTATCGTAGGTGGCTTAATGTCTGTATTTTTCCGTTTGCAATTAGGATTTCCAGAGCAAACATTTAAAGTATTAGAAATGTTTTTGGGTGATTGGGCACCCAATGGAAAAATGGATCCTGAAATGTACTATGGCTTGATTACGATACACGGAACTGTATTAGTTTTCTTTGTATTGACAGCAGGCCTAAGCGGCACATTCAGTAACTTTTTAATTCCCCTACAAATTGGAGCACGCGATATGGCATCGCCATTTCTCAATATGCTGAGCTATTGGTTTTTTGCAGTAGCAGGTCTTGTTATGTTTGTTTCTTTATTTACTTCTACAGGTCCTGCTTCTGGCGGATGGACCACCTATCCACCTTTAAGCGCCTTAAAAGAAGCCTCAATGGGATCTGGAATTGGTATGGATTTATGGCTGGTGAGTATGGCATTGTTTGTGGTTTCATCCTTACTTGGGGGGCTAAATTATATCGTAACCGTATTAAATATGCGTACCAAAGGAATGAGCATGAAGCGCATGCCATTGACTATATGGGCCTTTTTATTTACAGCAGTTTTGGGGGTATTGTCTTTCCCCGTTTTATTATCTGCAGCGGTATTATTGTTATTTGATCGTCACGCAGGAACAAGTTTCTATTTGTCAGAAATTTATATTGCAGGTAAAGCATTACCCAACGTAGGAGGTTCTGCTATTTTATACCAACATCTATTTTGGTTCCTAGGTCATCCAGAGGTTTACATCATTATGCTGCCTGCGATGGGTATGGCATCTGAAATTTTATCAACGCATTCACGCAAGCCTATATTCGGTTACATGGCGATGGTATTATCACTTATTGGTATTACGGTTTTAGCATTCTTAGTATGGGCGCATCATATGTTTGTAACAGGTATGAGTCCATTCTTGGGAGGCGTATTTGTTCTTTTAACTTTATTAATTGCCATTCCTTCCGCGGTTAAAGTATTTAACTGGCTTACCACTATCTTTAGGGGTAATATTCGTTTTACAGTACCCATGTTATTTGCAATGGGCTTTGTATCATTGTTTATTTCGGGTGGTTTAACTGGATTGTTTTTGGGTAATTCAGCATTAGACATTCACTTGCACGATACTTATTTTGTAATTGCGCACTTCCATATTGTAATGGGTATCTCTGCTTTCTTTGGCATGTTTGCAGGTGTGTACCATTGGTTTCCAAAAATGTATGGTAGGTTTATGAATAATACATTAGGCTATATACATTTCTTTATTACGTTCGTGGGTTCTTATGTTATATTCTGGCCTATGCACTACGAAGGTGTTGCAGGTATGCCACGTCGATATTATGATTTTACGAATTGGGAATCATTCAACCAATTTGGCGATTTGAATAAGATGATTAGTATAGCTGCCATCTTAGTATTCTTTGCACAATTATTATTTGTATTCAATTATTTTGTGAGCATTTGGAAAGGGCGCAAAGTAACAGAGTTGAACCCTTGGCAGGCAAATACATTGGAGTGGACTACGCCTATCCTACCAGGCCATGGTAACTGGGACGGACCCATTCCAGAAGTTCACCGATGGGCTTATGAATACAAAGATGATGGAAATGGAAATGATTTTGTGCCACAGCACATCCCATTGAAAGAAGGAGAAGAATCTCATTAAGAAAATAGAAAATTAAAATAAAATATAAATTCCAAATTCCAAACACGATGCCGTTTTTGGAGTTTGGAATTTTAAATTTTAATAACGTTGATCAAGCAAAAAATAAAAGACTACCAACAATTGATGAAACTCAACTTGAGTTTACTAGTTGTTATGTCGAGTGTGGTTGGGTACATTATTATCCCTGATTTAGAAGTTGCTTGGCAAAAATTAGTGTGGCTTGCCTTAGGCGGATTACTGGTTACAGCTTCTGCCAACGCCTTGAATGAAATTATAGAAACAGCATCAGATGCGATAATGAGGCGAACTGCCATACGCCCTATACCGGCTGGACGCATGTCGAAAACAGAAGCAGGTATTTTTGCGCTCATATCCTTGTTCATAGGGTTATACATTTTATTTGTAGCGTTTAACTTACTCACAGCCAGTTTGAGCTTACTTTCTCATCTCTTGTATGTAGTAGTATATACGCCAATGAAAAAAATATCACCGATTTCTGTTCTTATTGGTGCGATTCCGGGCTCATTGCCTTGCCTGATTGGTTGGGTTGCGGGTACAAACAACTTAAGTAGCTGGGCTGCATGGACATTGTTCAGCATTCAATTTTTTTGGCAATTTCCTCATTTTTGGTCAATTGCTTGGATAGGTCATGAGGATTACGAAAAAGCAGGTATGAAAATGCTACCCCGTTTCGACAAAGTAGGACAATTTACGGCCCTACAATGCGTATTATACTCAGCCGTGCTGATTCCTATGAGTGTATTGCCTATGCTAACGCTGGCTATGAGTTTGATTTCAGCCATACCGATGGCTATTGCCGCAACATGGTTTTTGTACAATGCAGTAGCCTTTTTAAAAGATACCAGTGATGTAAAAGCCAAGAAGGTAATGTTTGCATCGTTTATTTACTTACCCGTTGTATTGTTGTCACTTGTTGTCGATAAATATATGTAACCTGATTTAGAAATTGCAATGCTTAATGTATACCGATTAGACAAATGTAATAGATTAAAATTTAGTTCCTGCATTTAATCTAAAAATGTGTATCCATAGGCATTTGCCATTTTCTTCAAGCGAAATGTATAATATAAAATTAATGTCAAAATGGTGTTAGGTCTTTGCAGAGAATCTTCAGCTTTGTCTCGTCACTAGTGTCGAGACGGCAAGGCAAAAGTGGAAAATTGAAAAAACGACTTGCTGACAATTTTGCAGGTCGTATTTTTCGATTAGCTGACAAACTTATCTTCAGAAGATGGATACGCATCTTCGGAAGATAAAAATGCAGGGTTCATACCCGATATTCATACCAGCTCACTTCGTTTCTGCTGCAAATCGGGGTTTACCCAGAATTAAAAGATGTTTTCAATATTTTCAAAATATTGAATTACAGATGCTTAGTCGTTTCAACATTTCTAATGCTGAATTTGCGTTAAAAATGCACAGATTCCACTCGGCATAAAGCCCCATTACCATGACAAATTGTTAAAAAATTAATATGTAAATAATACCTAACTCTTTACATCGACGTTTGATGTTACGAAACTGTTAGCTAATTGAAGAACTTGGGTGTGAATAATCTCATTTTCACAACATAAAATTTACAAAATATCTGCCGCTAGTACGATAAAACACGCTTATTGAAGGTCGAATGAGGTTGAAATGAGCCGTTTGAATTATTGTTAATGTGGATAACTTTTCGTGTTAATTTCTTCCAAATGACAAAAAAAAGAGAGAAATTGTACTCGATTCTTCAAGCTACAATGGGAGAATGAGGCTTTTTTGAGAAATTTATACTGTAATAATAAACAGATACATTTTTTTCAAGAAAACTTCATTGTCTGTAAGCCTTAACACATAAGGCTTTGCGAAGCAAGAAAAATCAGATGGAAACCCTATTGTTTAACTATTAAAACCAATTTTTTTACGAAACAGTACAGAGAAATTAGAAACCCAAACAGAAACTTTTTAAAAATTTTTTAAACAAAAAACAAAATGAATAAAATAATGACAAAAACTAAAAGTCCACACGGGATATACAAAATGCTCAAAGCATTAACCCTGTTGGTAATGTTGTTTCTTGGTCTTAACGATGCAAATGCACAGACATTTTCTATCGTAGGTACGGGTACAGCATCAAACACTGCATCTGGTTACCCTGCACCTTTTGGTAACTATTACTATGGAGCTCGACATCAGTTTTTTGTAACAGCCGCTCAGTTGTCTGCAGCAGGTGTTGCTTCTGGAGCCCTTGTTTCATCGCTTGGCTTCAATGTATCAGCGACCAATGGTGCGCTTCCTCATGAGGGTTACAACGTTAAAGTGTATACAACAACAGCAGCAAATCCAATTTCTGCAGGTTATGTTACAACAGGTTTAGTTGCATCGAGCACACCTGCTACTGTTACACCCGTGGTAGGTTGGAATCAGACCTCTTTTACTCCGTTTGCTTGGAATGGTACAGACAATTTAGTAGTTGAAGTTTGTTTCAACAACACAACTTATAATAATAATGCTTCAACAGTTCGGACAACTTCGGGCTTAGGTACAGGTACTTGGTCGCGATGGTACAGAGCAGATGCTAGTGGTGTTTGTGGAAGTACAGCTAGCACTTCAACATCTACAACTATAAGACCTAATATGCGTTTTGAATGGATGCCTAACATGGCATGTAGTGGAACCCCTACTCCAGGCAACACATTAGCTACAGTTACTACAGGTTGTGGTACAGCTTCTACGCTTTCAGTACAAAATGCGACCTCTGGAACAGGTGTTACTCGTCAATGGCAAAGTGCTGATGATGCTGCTTTCACAACGAACGTGGTTAACTTAGGTACAGCAGCTACTCAGGTGGTAAATTTACCTGCTACTGCACAATTTTACAGATGTAATGTAACTTGTGGAGCAAATACAGGGAGCTCTAATCCAATTTCTTTAGTTTCTACAGCGCCTTTGCCAGTAGGAGCAACTATTGCTTCAAATGGTGGCTTGGCTTGTTCTGGCGTTAACTTTACGCTATCGCTTACTACACCTCAAACAGCAGGCACATATTCTTACCAATGGGAATCTGCTGATGATGCTGGTTTCACTGTGAACTTAACTAGCTTAGGCACAGCCGCAACTCAAGTTACTTCTCAAACGGCTGCTAAATTTTATCGTTGCAATGTTAGTTGCCCAGCCTTGGGTGTAACAGAGACTTCTACCCCGATTTCTGTAACGATGAATAATTTCTTTAACTGTTATTGCACTGCGGTACCACTATCTATGGATGGTAATGGTATCACCAATGTAGAAATGGGTACGCTAAGTAATCCAAATGTATCCACAAGTACTTACCAAGACTTCACAGTTTCGGTAGCAGCACCTGTTTTCACTAAAGGAACAACAGTGCCTGTTACGATTTCGTATCAAACTGGTTATACGTACGGCACACGTGTGTTTATCGATTTCAACCAAGACGGTGATTTCGCTGATATAGATGAGAATATCTATATTGGTGTATCTTCTTCGGCAAACCCTACTTCAATTTCTGGTTCAGTGCCTATCCCAGCTACAGCGCTTACTGGTTTTACACGTATGCGTGTGATTGGTACAGACGATGATTTCGCTAACAACCCTTGCTATTCTAGCTCTTGGGCGAATGTTGAAGATTATAAGGTAGATATCCAACCTAATGTGAATTGTGCGGGTGTGAGTCCACAAGGGCAAACAATAAGCACTAGTGGTGCAAGTGTTTGCGCAGGAGTACCTTTCACTTTATCTGTAACAACACCTGCGATTGGCAATGGTATTTCATACGAATGGCAATCATCTCCAAATGCATCATTTGTTCCATTCACAGTTTTAGGTACTGGCATTACACAAACAATTGCTTCTCAATCGGCAGCTAGTTATTACCGTTGTGTGACAACATGTTCTTTTGGTGGTTCTGATATTTCTACTGAAGTATTTGTTGGTCAAAATGCGGCCACAGCTTGCTATTGTATTCCACAAGCGGTAAATCCTTACTCGTTTGGTTGTGCACAAAGCGATGTTATTGCTAATGTTGAAATTTTAGACGGTACAACTATTTTATACGGTAACAATTCTGGTGTAGGCTGTCCTTCAGATCCTTGTCCTGTAACCTGCAACGATAACTTTACTTTCGGTGCGCTTAACGGTAATGGTTACTCAGATTACACAGGTCTTGGTTCAGTAGTAAATTTACAAGCAGGTAATACCTATGCTTGTAAAGTATCTGCTGGAGCTTATGCTGAAAACTATGCAGCTTGGATCGATTACAACGATGATGGATTCTTTTCTCCTACAGAGCGTATTGGTTTCTCACCTACAACAGTTCAAGCTAACAACAGTGCTTCTTTCCCTATTACACTTGATTGTAGTCCACCAGCTGGTGCTCACCGTTTGCGTGTAAAATGTGCTTTTGGTTTTTTTGATGGTTCAACCATTGACCCATGTGTTACCTATACATATATGGAGACAGAAGATTATATAATTACAGTTGACCCAGCATTATCTTGTCCTGCACCTTCTTCATTTGCAGTTTCTCTACCAACTTCTAATGGTGCTACTTTCTCTTGGAACAAAGGTTGCGATGAGCAAAATTGGGTTGTTGAATATGGTGCTACAGGTTATACTGCAGGTACTGGAACTTCTATTCCTGTAAGCAGTCCTACATTGGTGCCTAACTTTACAACTGTGGTTAATACAATGCCTTGCGGTTCTACATTCGACGTTTATGTACGTGCTGATTGTGATCCAACAACAGGTGGTGGATTTTCTACATGGGTAGGTCCAATATCAGTAACTACAGATCCTTGTCCTTGTCCGGGTGCGCCAGCTTTAGCTAACACAGTTTCTTCTACAGCAGCAGCATGTCCGAATGCACCATTTACATTGTCATTAGATGTTAGTTATACAAACTTAACAGGTATTACATACCAATGGCAATCTTCTGCTGACCAAGCTTTCACAGCACCTGTTAATTTAGGTACTGGCGCTACAGAATTTGTATTTGCTGGTCAAACCACGCCTACATACTATCGTTGTATAGTTACATGTTCTAGTGGTCCAGCTTCAACACCTTCTACTGAAGTGTTAGTAGGTATAAATACTGCATTCTTCTCTTGCTATTGCAGTACGAATTTGCATTCATTTGCCGGACCTTGTATTGATGAAATAAGTATCAATACGTTGACAAATAACACAGCGGTTCCTACTTGTGCTTTACCAGCCTATTCAGTAACTCCAGCTGCTACAGCTACTACATCGTTAGAGCAAGGTGGAACTTATACCATTACACGTGTGGCTAATGGTACAGGTGCTTGGACTGGTGTTTGGATTGATTACGATCAAAGTGGTACTTTCGATGTATCAGAATATACAGAAATTAGCACAACATTTACAGGTGCTTTAACTAACTCTGCATCAATTACTATTCCTATCGGCGCAACACTTGGTCAAACAGGTATGCGTATTCGTCAACGTGTAGTTGATCAAGGTGCAGGTGATGCTTGTTTACAAGGCTTTGGTTCAGGTGAAACAGAGGACTATATAGTTAGCATTATCCCTGCAGCACCTTGTGTTGCTCCTACTCCAGGAAATACAGTTTCTTCAGCTCCATATGTATGTAATGCAACAGCTACAGTGAACTTGTCATTGAGCACGCCAACACCAGGTATTGGTGTAAGCTATTTATGGGAGTCTGCTGATGATGCAGGGTTTTCTGTAAACGCAGCTATTTTACCTTCAACAACAGCAACTGCTAGTGTAACACAAACAGCGCCTAAGTACTATCGTTGTACAGTAACTTGTGCAACGGGTCCAGCTAGTGCAGCTTCAGTTCCAGTTTTCGTTGATTTCATCAGTGCACCATTAGGTTCTAGTATTACAAATCCAATTGTAATAGGTCAAGTTCCATGTTCTGCAGTAGGTGGATATACAGATACAAAAACCAATACATTGGCTAACTGTTTTGTTGATAACTATGTTTCACCAAATACATTTAATGGGGGCTCTCCAGACGTATGGTATCAGTTTACTTTATCAGCAACATCTGTTGTAGAAATAGCTCATTGTGCTTCAGCATTCGATACTTATGTTTCATTACTTGATAACTTAGGAAATGAAATTGATTCTGATGATGATGATTGTCCATTGAATGCAGGTGCGTTCTTGACTTCTGCTCCATTAGCACCAGGCACTTATTATATAGTTTCAACTGGTTATGGTGGTAATACAGGCGCTATCACAACTCAAGTTTCTATTCCTTCAGGTACACCAATTATCAGCGGTATTACTGCTTGCGATACTTACACATGGCCTTTCAATGGTGTAACGTACACAGTATCAGGTACTTATTTTGACAATGTGAACTGTTCAGATGGAACTTTGAATTTAGTGATTGAGCCTTCTACAAGCAATACAACTACAGCTACAGGTTGTCCTGATTATACTTGGTCAGTAAATGGTGTAACATACAACGCATCAGGTACTTATACAAATGTTGTGGGTTGTAACACTGAAATCTTAAATCTAACGATTGCATGTAACAATGTATTAACTGTTACTGCATTTATCGAAGGTTATTTAGATGCAGCTTTATCTCCAACAATTGAAATGAGGCCAGTTAAATTCAATCAGTCGGTAAGTGCTAGTCTTACGGAGTGTGATGATATTACAGTAGAATTATATGCTTCTCCTTACACGATCGGTGATCCAGCAGTTGCAACTTCAACAGCATTATTAAGCATATCAGGTACTGGTACAGCCACTTTCTCTCCACCAGTAGTAGCAGGTAACTACTATGTACGTTTAGTACATCGTACTGCGGTTCCTACATGGAGTGCAGCTCCAGTTGCTATTGCGGCAACAGGTA
>JBIIJE010000083.1:0-12100 GCA_044234005.1 Chitinophagaceae bacterium
ATCAGACTTAATTATTAAATCACTACATGATGATAAAATTCATATACAGCAATGACAATAATCATTTGATATTGAATCGTGCGATTTTACCTTTGTAATGTCAATCTTATTTAATAAACCAAAAAAAAGAAAAAATGAACAGAAAATCTTTGGCATTAATAAACGGAGGGATGCCATCCGTATTCGATAATTTGTTTACTCCTTGGGATGAATGGTTTGGAAATGATAGCTTTCTAACTAACAGAATAAATATTCCTGCAGTAAATATTACAGAAAATAATGATAGTTATAATGTTAGCTTAGCCGTACCTGGGTACAAAAAAGATGATTTCAAAATAGCTGTTGATGGAAATATGCTTACCATAAGCAGCGAAAAAGAACAAAACCAAAATGAAACAAATAAAAAATTTACTAAAAAAGAGTATAGCTATTCCTCATTCAGTCGAAGTTTTACTCTGCCAAACGAAATAAATACAGATGTTATTGATGCTAAGTATGAAGATGGTGTACTCAATATTATTTTACCAAGAAAAGTAGAAGCCCAGAAAACTGCGGCGAAAATGGTAGTCGTAAACTAAGCTAATCAAAGTTTGACTTTAATGCCCCTTTACAGCCAGTATCGGGGTATTTTTATTAATATTTTATGAAGTATGAAAGATGTTTCGCATTTTGAACTGACTTAATTTTCTGTTTAACCGAGATTTTGCAGTAGAAACGGAGTTACCTGCTGTGAATAAGGGGTATAAACCCCAAAGAAAGTTGTGGTAAAAAAATCGGAATCGGATAGGTGCTTCCTTGCATCAGGATTCAAATATCTAAAATTCGTACCTCATTTTGATTTTTGTAATAATGCCTTATCGAGCTTTTCTTAGAAAAATCGGATTTAGTAGTGATTTGAGTTCAACCTTACGATAACAATCATTGGCTTAACCAACAGATATCCCTGTCAGTAAGGTATATGTAAAAAATCTTTACATGAAGGATATGTATTTTACCTACAAAATCTATTCTTCTGAGTAATTTCGAACCAAATTAATATACCCGAATAAAAAATGAAATAAATGCGATATGAAATAAATACATGAACACATTTACTATTATTTGTGCAAGAAGAAAATGTTTAGTTAAAAACAGGATTCCCAAAGTTATAAAAGGTAGTTTCGTTGGTGGTTTATTGGAGGACATAAAGGAATTTAAAACGAGATTTATATGAGCAGACGACTCAATAGGTTTGCTCTCGAATGAAACATTGAAATAGAAGCGGAGTGTAATTAT
Organism: Chitinophagaceae bacterium; assembly: GCA_044234005.1. GTDB lineage: Bacteria > Bacteroidota > Bacteroidia > Chitinophagales > Chitinophagaceae > OLB11. Next base: position 1,276 of record JBIIJE010000083.1, read on the forward strand.
ATTATTTTATAGTGAGAAAAAACGAAGCAACTAAAGAGGACTGTTGCCAAGGCAGAAAAATAATTTGGCACATTAAAATTGAAATTAATACGCATATATCCTCAAATATAAAGCACTAACTTAACATGAAAAAAGCAACTTCATTACTTCTTAGTTTATTGTTTATAAATGCTAGTATCCCAGAAGTATTTGGGCAAATTACAGCAGAAAGAATGGAGCATTATATTGCTGAAAATAATATTTCTCAACATGTAGAAGCTTCTCGAAAAACTAATATTGTTTCATTTTATAAATCTATGGCATTTAAAACAGCTTGGGTGCAAAGTGAAAACAGTATTGATAAAAATAATTTATTTGTAATTCTTAAACAAGCAAGCATTAAAGGATTAGTAGAAAATGATTATCAATACAACTTCATACAAGCTTTAAAAAATAAAAGTATTGCATTAAAAAATGAAAACGACTCCATTGAGGCAGATATTCGAATAACAGATGCTGCCCTTCACTTTTATAGCGATATAGTATTTGGTAATGCTAAGCCAGCATTTAGTTATGATGGAATAGGTGAAACCTTAGCTTGTGTAGATATTCCTAGTTCTTTGGCGAGTGCCTTAAAAAATAAAAATCTAAATTCATTAGTAAATGAGTTAACACCTTCCTTAAAGGAAATAGCAGCTATCGAGAATTTAATAGAGTGGATTCATGCGATTGTCGTTAAAGCTGACTTTAAAGAAATAATTATCACATCCCCCAAGGTTTCTCTTTCGAATAAACCATTGGTTGAAAAATTGTTTCAGCTTGGTGTTTTATCAAGCCTTAATAACCCCAAAAAAGCAGATATCTTAGACAGAGTAATAGAAGCCCAAAGTCAATTTAATTTACCGGCGGATGGTGTTATTCGCTCTGATTTATTAGAAGAAATGAATGTGCCACTAACAAAAAGGTTATTATTATTAAAACTTGCCTTAAACCATTATCGTTGGTTATGTTGCTTTAGTAAGAACCGTGCTACAATTGTAGTGAATATACCAGCTGCGTATTTAAAAGTACATAAAAATAATGCGATTCTACTTGAAATGCGAATGGTGGTAGGGAAAACATCAACACCAACTCCAACCCTGCTGAGTACAGTTAATGAAGTTGTACTTTATCCGTATTGGAATGTACCCAAGAGCATAGCTACTAAGGAATTATTGCCGCTTATTAAGAAAAATAGCGCCTATCTGGAAAATCGAGGATTCCAAGTATTGAATAGTGCAGGCAAAGTTGTGCTCCCAAACTCAATTAATTGGCGCGCTTTGAGTACACATCATTTCCCCTATACCCTTCGACAAAGCACAGGTTGCGATAATGCTTTGGGGTTACTGAAATTAAATTTTCATAGTCCGGATGGTGTTTATCTGCATGATACACCTTCCAAAAATTCGTTTGCATTAAATAGAAGATTCTTAAGCCATGGTTGCATGCGGATGGAAAAACCAATCGAGCTTGGGCATTTAGTGCTTGAACAGAATTTTCTAACCATAGATACATTAATCGAAAAAGGTTGTTTAAAAAACCAAGTTCCTTTAAAGTTACCGGCAGATGTTCAAATGCCCGTGCTTGTTTGGTACAACCCTGTAGGTATAGATAATTCAGGAAGAGTTATATTCTTTCAAGATGTATATAAAAAGTTTAATACTATAAGATAATCAATGACATTTATTGGTTAGCTGAATGAGCGATATCATTCGATTCTTCTAGAATTCTAGTTACTTTGCAGTGATAAATTAGAATAATATGAAAATAGAATTAGTGGTGGTATTTGTGACAACAATGATACTATCGTCATGTACAGCATTAAAAATTACAAATACTTGGAAAGCACAGGATACATTTTTAGGAAATTATAAAAAAATATTGGTGCTCGGATTAATTAGAAATGAGGACAGACGCATTCAGGAAAAGATGGAAAATCATTTTGTAAGTGACCTTCAAAAATTGGGTTACAACGCAGTATCTTCCTTACAGGAATATGGTCCAAAATTCTTTGATAAAATGGAAGAAAATGAAGGAATAAATAAATTAAGAAATAGTGGATTTGATGCAGTTGTAACTATTGTATTATTAAAAAAAATACGAGAAGAAAAGTACAATTCGCCAATAGATAATTCTAGAATTTGGAGTTACAGAAACAATATTTATAATCGTGTTTATGAACCAGGATATTATGTAATTGACACTAAATATTTTTGGGAAAGCAACTTTTATGAAATGGCTTCTCAAAAGTTGTTATACTCTGTTCAAACCCAATGTTTTAATATGGAAAATGCAGAAATTCTCGGTCATGAGTACGGAAAAATGATAGTCAAGAACTTGGTCAAGCAACATATGATTTCAAAGCAAAATGAATAATTCAGTTTCAGTAATAAAATTGAAATTCAATACCATGGAAAATAATTGGGCGAATCCGATAGAATTATTAAAATTCTGCGAAGCATTGCGATTGCGTTAACTACACATTCTAATGTAGAACCAGTTTTTCTATGCAATACATATCAGCATTTTGCAATGTATAATGATTTTCATTCATAAAAATTTTTCGTAAATTTTAGTGAAACCTTTAAGCTAAGAGGCTTATTTTTCTTTATTTGTAGTACACAAACCTTATTTTGCGAACACATTGTTTAGAATAACTATTGGCCACTGAATTTTTTGTCTAAGCTAATAGAATATCAAACGGATTCCATTGAAATCGTTTTAGAGTTTAATAAACTCTACCCTTCTATTCTTTGCTTTGTTCACCATGTTTTCATTTCCGGCTATCGGTTGCGTTTCACCTTTGCCATCTGTTTCGATTCGGTTTGGATCAATACCGAATGTTTTACATAATTCTGTCTTAACGCTTGTTGCCCTGCGTTTAGATAAATTCAAATTGCTAGCATCATCGCCATCGCTATCTGTGTGACCTATTACTATTACTTTTATTTTTACCGAAGTGTTATCTGTTAATACCTTCGCTATTTCTTTAATCGTAGCATACGATGCTGGTTTTATTATATCTGAGTTTACATCAAACTGAATTCCATAAGATATGAACTTGCCTGTTGTAAGCAATTTATTTCTCATATCTGGCAGGCCTGTGGCTATTCTAAAATTGGAAATAATTGGTTTTACCGCATCAGTAGTTTGTATTCTAAAAATATTATGCAGATAACCCTCAATTAAACCTCTAGGTAAGTCTAGAATTTTTGTTCGTTGGCATACATTCTAACTCATTGCTTTTGAACCTAAAAAACAAACATGGTATTTCATATCGGCGCTAAATGTAAATGAGCCACTTCCGTTGTCCTTATAACCACCAACAGACTCTGACCAATTCGTCCAATTCACTGCATCAAAGCCTGGCGTTATTTTTAATCCTGCTTTGCCTGGGATAGCGCCACCTTCGTTTGTATCACTCAGCGAGCCACATACAAAAATAAAATCTACATTATACATATATTCTGTACTAATTGCATTGTAGGGTACTATGTCAAATTCGATAGTACAATTGTCTGTAAATTTTTCCTTGGCTTCGGGTATATAAAATCCACCACCTGTCATTTGAAACCACCTTCCAGGAAATTTTGCAATGCTCACAATTTCGCCACTGCTATTCGTGTTCCATTGTAATGGGAAATCTCCAATGCCTTCAGCTGAAAAATCATCATAGAAAACAATTTTTTCGCCTGGAATGAAATCATATTTAGAAATTATTTTACCCTCATCATCTTGTGCAAAAACACTAACAGAAAGTAATAACAAAACTAGATGGATAATGTGTTTAGAGTTCATAAAATATTTTTTTCAAAGTTACATGATAGCTAAGGCTAGTATCTGACAATTATCATTGAGTTTATTGAATTATATCAGCCTGCAATAAGTGTTTTTGCTTCTGCAACAATGCCATCCATCCTGTTCTTCGAAATTCCTATTTTATGCAGCATATCGACTTGTTGTAAAAGAGCTGTGCATAACACTATCTCCATGGCCAAAATATTTTCTTTCTCTTTATTCGTAAGTGTTGTGAGGCAGGTAATAGGATATAATCCAGACTGATCGATTAAACTGCCTAAGTTTTTTTTCATTGGATAATCCCAACCAAGCAATCGCAAACCGACACAGCCTCCATATTTAATTGCGTCTGTTGAAAATTTTGTATTTGTAACAACACAGCAACGCAGAGGCTTTGAGTTAGTTGTTTTATTCCAATTGTTAAGCACATCTAAGTATCGCGAATGTATGTACAATGGTATTTTAACATCACTCACATTCCCAACACTATTATGAAATTTACATTCAATAAGCAAGTACTCAGTATTATTCTCCGCCAGTACATCTATTTCATGAGTTACACATGTACCTTCCAGAAAAACTTGAGTTTGAACACTATATGCTTGCCATGCAAAAATGGCTGCTATGTATTTTTCAAAAGGAAAACCTGTTGGTCCCAAATCCATAATGGCTCTTTTCAAATTATAACGTCCTGCAATGCTTCTAGAGCTGCGTTTCAATAAATTATATGCCACTTGATAGATTTTCTTAGTGGTCATACCATCATATATTTTGGATTCTATTTCAGAAATTATTGCATCAATCGTTATTTCATTTGCGCCAGACTTAGTTAGAGAACGTCTGAGTTTTTCTGATGAAAATGGCTCTTGTGAGCCTGAAGCTTTTGTGATAATAATATGTTTATGTTTCAATTTGTTTCCTTATTTTTCTTCTATTTGTATAATGTGAAGGTTAGCTTTACAAAGGTAGAGTTATGGGTTTCAATATGCAGTGTTTGGTTAAAATATTATAACTAAGGTTTAAATTTTTATACCTATTACATTTAGTCTTTATCCAAATTACGCTATAGGTTTTGAGGCACAAATATGCTAGTGCATTAGTTCGTCTTGTTAAGTACGAACAAGACGATACAGAAGATGTTGTCCATTCCACAACCCATTAACTTAGAGATTCTTTATTACAGTATCCCTTTTTTTCGAGGTTGAAACTAGCCTTAATTGCCGTTATGCTTCATACACCTTAGGCGGGAGGTAATAGGTTTAGGGTATCAAAAACTACTATAGCCTAAGAAGGAATATCCGCGTTGAATTTCGATATAACAAACAATTCGAATGAAATGTAGTAGCAAATTAAGTAACTACTAAAAAAATAGCCCAAAAGAAAATAGTTCCTTCTGATAAGTTTAATCGAAAGATCCTGAAACTCTAGTTATTCTAATTCATGACGGTCGCTAGCATCAATGATATTATTGTCTGACGGGTTTCGTTTTTCTAATTCCATGCCCTTTTGATTTTGTTCTGCAAGAGTCCAATCGTCTGTTGCTGAGGTTTGCAACCATACATGGCTCGACTTACGAAATACTTGAACCGACAACCCGAAGGTATTTGCAAACGCCGTTTCAAGTTCTGCAACTTGCATCTGTCCATTTATACTAATAGTTCCAGTCAAACTATTGTTTTGACTCTCTGCGATGGTCAATTCATTATTCAGCATGGTTTGCTTCGGTGAACCCTCGCCCTTTGAATGTGCCTGTTGATAAAATTCAATTTTTAAAAATGGAAATACTTCCTGAAACTCCTGTTGAATTGAACTCAATTTTTTGTCTTTATTTATTACTATTTTCATATCGTTAAGTTTTTACTTTCGTTGTTATTAGGCTCTTTTAACATCATAAATTCTCAAGTCCATTCTGAGTTTACGATGTTTAATAATGGACTCTTTCCCATTTCGAGCCGCCGTTTTAAATTAAAATAAATAGCAGGAAATTCGATTGGCGAGAAAGATTTATTGAATACAAAATCTCTTATGTGATAAATTTTATTTCCCATAGTTCCTACAATTTTGAGTGTGCAAACTACGATAAATAACACTTAGGAAAGCTGAGAATGGTCAGGTTTAAATCTGTTTTGTATCATGTAGAATAAATTTGAGGAAGTGATTACTACTAGGAATGGGTGGTTTATAATTCAAAAAATACTCTTCATGATGATAGCCATTTAATTTTGATTTACAATACCCGGGAAAGGTTACCTATTTTATTTTCCATCTCGTCACTCATGACGAGACCACTTTTATCCAAACTCGCACGTGAAGATACTGGAACTATAACTAAATTCTTCTGTGCTCAAACAATGGATAAAAGTTTGGCTACGATTTCAATATTTTTATATGCCTCAAATCTTAGGCCGTATCTCATACCCATGTGATTTGTGTCGCAGAAGATATCTTATCCAGACAAATTTGTTAGGATAAATGCCGATTTTTATTTTGTTAAGTTCAATTGTAGGTGCGAAAAATTGGTATGCTTGTGCCGATGAAATTGATGTTGATAACGAAGGAAGCATACAGCAATACCAATTGATGTTACAAAATTTCAATCGGTTTTAGATGTCTCATTAACTATTAACGAGACGAATTAGAAGATGTTTTCAATATTTGCAAACTATTGAATTACAGCTTCTTAATCATTTCAATATTTCTGATGCTGAATCTGAGTTAAACTGAGTGAGAAAGATATTTATAAAGAAATAAAAAATCAGCGTTCGTACTTGTTGCTTTCGCTTTTCGCACTTACGCTGATTTTTTGGGTGGGAGTGCACGGATTCGAACCGCGGACCCTCTGCTTGTAAGGCAGATGCTCTAAACCAACTGAGCTACACTCCCTTTTCCATATTGGGAGTGCAAATATAAAAGAACATTTCACTCTAACAAATTTTTAAACCCCAAATTTTGCGGTTGAAATTGCAAACTGCCAAATCGATTAAGAAAATCTAACACCTCCGCTAATGACTTCGGTAAGATTTTCTAAATCGGGGTTACCAAGAAAAGCCTTGTCAGGCTGTATTACAAAAATCAAAATGAGATACGAATTTTAGATTTTTGAATCCCGATGCTAGGAAGGATCTATCGGTGGGTGAATACCTTGGAGCTCTAGTCCGGGAGTGTTTCCAAAGCTTGCTTGAGGGTTCATATCCGAGATTCACAGCAGCTCACTTCATTGCTGCTACAAAATCTCGGTTAAACCTAGGCTTTGTCATTGAATTTATCTCAAAAACGCCAAGAGCCATACATGATAAGGCTTTACTTCTTTTTTCGAAGAAATTAATAGTACTCATTTCATTAGTTTATAAAATGTTCCTAAATGTTAATATAAGGCTACTAAATATTATAAAATTCAAATAAAAATCGAATTCCATACCCAAAAAATAAAAAACTGCAAGTTTATAAGCCGGATTCTGTTTCTCAACCTTTCAGTTGATAGCTATCATTTATCTAGTTTCGCTGTCACCAACGAAATCTTGCTGCCTACCCGTGAACTTCGAACGAGCCGCCCTCAAGCATTCACCTATTTGACATTGCAGTACGCAAGGTTTACCCATACTTGAAGTTACCTTCAAACATCGTGAGCTCTTACCTCACATTTTCACCCTTATCTCGTTACCCGTAACGAGACGGTTATTTTCTGTGGCACTATCTTCTTTATCTCAATAAAGACCACCTCTTAAGTGGTGCGTTGCTCTATACTGTCCAGACTTTCCTCTCCAATTGCTCGGAGCGATAGCAAACTTGCAGTTCGTGCAAATGTAATTATTTCTCTACACGAAAAAATGAAAGATTTCTGCTAGGAAAGAAATCATACTGGGGTGGCACACATGCTATTCGTTGCAAGTCCTAGCCTTCTTGCGAAAAACAACCGCTTGTTCTTCGCAGCATTTTTCTAGATCGTGCTGCAGGCTTTCCGCTATCTCGTTCTGCAAGCAAGGCCACATTATACCGTCATAGATCATTTACTGCTTTCTGAATTTAGCCACAAATTGCCAAGCTAAAATTGGTGATATCATGAGAAGCAAATACTTAAGAATAAACCACATAAAATTGCTTTCATGATGATTCAAAACCAATACCATGGGTTTATTCAACAAATAATTTGAAAGCTTATGAATTGGATTCTTCATGGCCTTTAGATTCTCTTCAAGGTAGTAGTAAAATTTACACTCTCCTCCATAATTAGTTCGTAAAGGCTGCATGTAATCCTCTAAATTGAGATGTACAACTTTACCAGATTCAACCGATAATGTGAAAGCATTTTTCTTCGTTTCATGAAGCTGCTTGGTTAGGTCAATCAGCGTAAGAGGTCGCTCATTTTTAGTTGGAAAAATGATATTATGCTTCAAATCAACATAAACCCACTTTGCTTCTTCATCTAAATAAACTTCATTAAAAATATGTCTATCATCATTCTTACTTTCAATTTGCCTTGTGGTGATATTTTGAATGCGACAAAAAAAAGTAAACATATCACTGAACTGTGTACAAAATAATTTTCCATCTCCCTGCTGTAGTATAACAAATTGTTGCCAAGGTGTTGCTGCAAAAAGCGAATCGGCAGGTTGACCTAATTGATCTAAAAAAGAAGCACATAAGAAGGCTCCAATTTTTATAACCTTTTTGTTTACAGAATCAGTTTGCAATATATGCATCTCTTCTTTTGCCAATTTCCTGCCCAACTCTATTTCATCTTGTGGATATTCTTTCAAATCGGAAAACCAAAGCTTACGAACTTGCAGACTCGTATCATACAATTTTGTCTCGTTGCTATCATAAGGATAGTAACTCTTTTCACGAGTAAAAAAAAGAATTGCGCAAATTGCAACTAGGATAAACAAGCGTATGAACTGCAATGAAAAAGCTTTGAATTAATGTGCAAACATAATCATACCTATGTAATTTATTAAATAGAATTGGCACGCCTAATGAACACCTTCTACTGAATTAGAATTGTATTTTCACCCTTGTCTAATGACACAAATAGTAGACGATTCGCTATCCAAAGTCTTAGAGGCTACCTATTTAAAAATTACACTTACCATTAGCGGAACTTCCAACCAAATGTAAATACTAAATTAGATCTTGTATTATCAAGATTCGCTTGCGTTACATTCGCATCTGATCTTTCTAAGGTATATGGAGTTTCAAAATTATTTTGCATAGCTGCGATGTAAGTTAAATCCATAAACCAGGTATTCGTGCGATAGCCAACACCTCCACTTATGACATTTCTAGCTTCGGCAAACCTATTCGGGCTGCCATAGTTAGCATAACCCGCGCGCAAACTAAAGTCTTTCAATTTAGCTTCTGCACCTATTCGAATATTTACAGCGCTCTTGTATAAAGCAGCAATTTGTGTATTCATCACTTGATTTAAATTTTCGAACCCTTCTCCATAATTATACTTCATAGTTGAATAGTCCATGTACTCAATATCAGCAGTAATGAATCCATACTTATCGAAAAGATAGGAAGCACTCACGATTGCCTTATAGGGTGTTGTTTGGCTGTAATTGAATACTTGTGTTGAATCTTGGTTATATTTCGAAATAGGCGAAGAACTTATATTATTTCTTAATAAGAAACTATCTGTATGCGTTTCCATACTCACATTTACTGCATCATTCATCCAAATCCGACTAGGTGTATGTAATGCAATACCTGCTCTAAAATTTTTATTCGCTTTGTAAATTGCCCCAAGTTTTAAATTCAATCCGACACCACTTGTAACCAAATTTTCATTGAAACGCATATACTTGAAATCGTTATTTAAGTTATTCGAAACATCTTCTTCAATAAAAGATTTGCTTCGAGTATAATTAACTGTCGGTATGCCCACGGTTGCGCCCAGCATTAATTTTTCTTTGTAATTTCCTCCTAGGCTTACAAAATATTCGTTCATACCACCCGATTCACTTACAGATTTTGTTTGTTGAATTCCGTCTTTAAAAGGCACATATGAGCGCGCTCTGTTTGTATCTCCACCAACGGTATAATCTCTATCGATCAAATAAGTTCTATAAGCTGAATATGCCGAGTAATTAACGCCACCTAGGGAATTGTCATTGATACCTCCCAACCGATTAAAATCATCTGCCCATCTTTCAACAATTGAACTCTTCGTATTTTTTCCTGTATAAGAAGAATTATTTGCAAATGAAGCTAATCGATTCATCCCAAATCCGAATGAAATTGATTTCCAATCTCTTTGCTTGTATTGATCCGAAGTCAAGGCTCGAGTTTTTACATACCCAAAATGGCTTATCGATAGTTTATTCGCATTGTCATCTCGTGTAGTACCTAAATACGTACCGCTTGTTCTTGCAATCGCATAATTTGCAGATAACGAAAATTCGCTTTTACGAAATATGCCAATTCCTGCCGGATTTACAATAAGTGCTCCCATATCGCCACCTATACTTCCCAAAGCACCACCAATTGCGCTGCTTCGTGCCGTACCTTGAATATTATTTTGGGCGTATCGCAACACATCAAACTCATCCTGAGCAAACAAGTTTTGGTTGCCAAATGCGAATGCAAAAGCCATAAGTATTATTCTTTTCATTTCTTAAATTTTTTTTGTAAAAATCAATGCTACCAAAAATGGAATCCTAGCTACTTAAATGTTACACTAAGAATCCATTCAATGAAATATGTTTTTATCTTCTACCTCGTCCGCCTCCGCCGCTGTTTCCGCCACCAAAGTTACTACCGCCTCGATTGCCCCCATCAAATCTTGGTGATGGTGATGGACTGCTGCGTTGCGGTGGTGCTTGATAACGAGGTGTACTTTGTCTTGAAGGTTCTTGACGACGCTCTTCTCGCGCATTATTCTGCTGACGTTGCTCTGTTTCTCGACCACGGTTTTGTCTTTGCTGCTGAGCTTCACGCTCTTGGTTTGAACGTTGTTGTTGCATTTCTCTTTGACGATTCGCATCATTTCTACGTTGCTCCATTTCTC
>JBIIJE010000063.1:0-14660 GCA_044234005.1 Chitinophagaceae bacterium
AAAAAGTCCTTCATGGTCGAGTTTTGGCAATATTCATGTTTGGCTTACTGGCTTAACAGTTGCTTTGGTTGCAAGCTTAGAAACTCTATTAGGTATAGAAGCTGTTGATAAAATTGATAAGTTTGAGCGAATAACTCCTACCAATCATGAATTAATAGCCCAAGGGTTAGGCAACATGGCAAGTGGTTTGCTGGGTGGTCTACCGCTTACATCTGTAATCGTTAGAAGTAGCGCAAATATTGAAGCTGGGGCAAAAACTAAACGCTCTGCCATCATACATGGCGCACTTCTATTACTTGCTCTTTTAATTTTCCCTCAATATTTAAACTTAATTCCGAATTCAGCACTTGCTGCTATACTAATTTTTACAGGGTACAAACTTGCAAAAATTAGCTTATTCAAACAAATGTATCAAATGGGGTGGAATCAGTTTGCACCATTTTTAATTACTATTATAGCCATCCTTGGAACTGATTTACTAAAAGGTGTTATAATTGGCATGGCTATTGGTTTATTTTTTGTACTAAAAAGTAACTATCATAAATCATTTTTGATAATTAATGATGGCAATGATTATTATCTTAAACTAAAAAATGAAGTTTCTTTCCTTGACAAGAGTCGAATAAAAAATGCTTTAATAAATTTACCGAATGGTGCAACATTAATAATCGATACCACTATGTGCAACTTTATGGATCTAGATGTTCAAGAAGAAATCAGACAATTCATAGTTAGATCACCGCTTTCAAATATCAAGGTTGAGTTGAACCGTTTAAATAATCACAGATTTCTTTTCGATAAAATAACATAATGCAACATGGAGACATATCAAAAATTATTACTACAGAATAAAGTATGGGCAATTGAATCAGTCGTTTCAGATCCCGACTATTTTACAAGATTGTCTAATGTCCAAACACCTGAATTCTTATGGATTGGATGCAGCGATAGCAGAGTTCCTGCGGATAAAATTACAGGTACTCAACCAGGTGAAATATTTGTACATCGCAACATTGCCAATATGGTAGTACATACGGACATCAATTTATTAGCGGTGCTCGAATATGCAGTCAATCACCTTAAGGTTAATCATATCATTATATGCGGACATTATAATTGCGGTGGGGTGAAGGCAGCAATGACAAATAAAAATTTTGGCATCATAAATAAATGGATTCGAAACATCAAAGACGTTTATCGGTTTCATAAAGATGAAATTGATGAGATGAAAAGTGAAGATGATAAGACAAACAAGTTAATTGAATTAAATGTAAAAGAACAAGTAATGAATTTGGCTAAGACAAGTATTGTGCAACATGCTTGGAAAGATAGAAACGCGCCTCATCTGCACGGATGGGTATATACTCTTGAAGATGGTTTGATTAAAACAATATATGACATTCAAGCAGGCACTCATATAGATCCACTTTATGAGTTTGAAGACTAGTCATCAACTCAAGCCTTAAACATATTTTTTATTAGAAAGAAAAATATAGGATTACCAATTCCCAATTTATTGGGTTACTAAAAACCCAAATTACGCGATTGGATTTGAGGAAAGAAAATTCTAGTGCGTTCGATGGGGTTACTAAGAAAAGCCTTTAAAGGCTATCTTACAAAAATCAAAATGAGGTGCGAATTTTAGATTTTTTATGATTACCCGTAAAGTCACCTATTTTCTTTTCCATCTCGTCACTCATGACGAGACCACTTTTATCCAAAATCGCACATGAAGATACTGGCTCTATAACCAAGTTCGTCTTTGCTCGAACAACGGATAAAAGTTTGGCTGCGATATGCCTCAAATCTTAGGCCGTATCCTTCATAATGATTTTACTTGCGATGATGTTTTGAAAAAGATGGGTGTTATTACGTGTCATATCTGCTCATTTAACTTTATTAGGCGGCTTAACGGATAATCATAAGATTTTTGAATCCCGATGCGAGGAAGGAGCTATCAGAGGGTTCATACCAGTGATTACAAAAATTGAATCTAGTGTTGACATAGCCATTTAATCAAAAGCAAAGTTCAACATTGAAAAAGGAAAAGGTGTAAACTATATTTTTTTGAAAATAACACTTGCATTATGACCTCCAAAGCCAAATGTATTACTTAAGGCGGCCTTTACAGTGCGTGCTTGTGCTTTATGAAATGTAAAATTTAATTTCGGATCTAAATTATCATCCACATTTACATGATTAATTGTTGGAGGCACTAAATCTTGCTGAACCGCAAGTATTGTTGCAATCGCTTCAATCGCACCAGCTGCTCCTAATAAGTGTCCTGTCATAGATTTTGTGGAACTAATATTCAAGTTGTAGGCATGCTCTCCGAATACTTTTTGAATAGCCGTAACCTCTGCAATATCACCCAGCGGCGTTGAAGTTCCATGAACATTTATATAATCCACTTCCTCGGGTTGCATATTTGCATCTTCAAGTGCGTTTTTCATCACAAGAACTACACCCAAGCCTTCCGGATGAGGTGCTGTTATATGATAAGCGTCTGCAGTACAAGATGAACCAACAAGCTCTGCATATATTTTTGCGCCTCTCTTCTTGGCATGCTCATACTCTTCCAAAACAATGGCACCACCGCCTTCACCTAGTACAAACCCATCTCGATTTCTATCGAAAGGTCTAGACGCAGTTTGAAAATTTTCATTGTTCTCGCTAAGTGCTTTCATGGCATTAAAGCCTCCAACACCAGGTGGCGTAACTGCAGCTTCAGAACCTCCACAAATAATTACATCAGCTTTACCCAAACGTATAAAATGCGATGCATCAATTAAGGCATGAGATGAAGATGCACAAGCACTAACTGTACAATAATTAGGTCCTCGAAAACCATACTTCATAGATATATGACCTGCAGCGATATCTGAAATCATTTTGGGAATAAAGAATGGATTGAATCGAGGTGTTCCATCACCTGCAAAAAAACCTTTCATTTCTTCGTAAAATGTACCAATACCACCAATGCCAGAAGCCCAAATAACACCTACTCTATCTTTGTTGATAGATTCATCTGTTTCTAAGTTGGCGTCTTTTATCGCTTGGTCACTACTAACAATTGCAAGTTGCGAAAAACGATCAATTTTTCGGGCTTCCTTCTTGTCCAAAAACTCTTCAGGATTGAAGTTTTTTACCTCACAAGCGAAGCGCGTTTTAAATTTCTCAGCATCAAATAAAGTAATCATGTTAGCACCTGATTGTCCAGTGGACAAACCGTGCCAATATTCTTCTACAGTATTACCTATAGGTGTTAAGGCACCTAAACCAGTAACTACTACTCGCTTTAATTCCATGCGATGAAATCAATTATGATGATTATTATTTTGCGTATTCTTCAAGGTAAGTTACAGCTTGACCCACTGTTGAGATTGTCTCAGCTTGTTCGTCAGGAATGGAAATATTGAATTCTTTTTCGAATTCCATAATTAATTCTACTGTGTCTAATGAATCTGCACCTAAATCGTTAGTGAAACTTGCTTCATTTACAACTTCTGCCTCGTCAACACCTAATTTGTCAACGATAATCTTTTTTACACGTGCTGCTATTTCTGACATTTTAAAATTATTTTAGAAAGCAAAAATATACTTTTTGTTGATTTTCGGAAATTTAATTCCACATTTGTTAGAAACGTGCATAAAATGTTATTAACGAGCACCAATCATGATTTTTATGCGACGCTAGTTTTTTACAAATTATGAATCAGCAAGATTCAAATTGTACAATTGTTGAACCTACTTAAAATAATATGTTATCGGCATGAAGTATTTCAAATCTTGGAAAAGTATTGAGAATATTTAGAATAATCCAAACACAAGAACGAAACGACTTATTATCTGATTATCTGGGTTGAATAATCATTTGACATTAAATTACTCATTAAAATATGTAGTCGCTGATTAATTTTTATTTCAGCTAATCTAAAAGATAGTTTCAAGTATCTATCGAGAAATATATTAACACAAAAACATATAAAAGAGTTACAATTTGATAGAATTAGAAATTTAGTTAAATCATGAGAATTAAATCGAAACTAATCTTGTGTATCTCTATTTGTAAAGAACACCAAAATTTAAATGTAAACTTATTTTTTTCTTGACTTCCTAAACTCCCATGGCGATATCACAACACTTTTAGACCAAATACCAAGCTTTTTTGTTTGTGCGCTTTTTTGAGCATTTGCATAATTTTCATCGGATGAAAACTTGGTAAAATGCCATGCCATACCTTCTTCTACCATTTGAAGATTGATATTTCTATTCTTATAAAACACAGTTCCCAGAATTCTCCCATTTCTGTCACGAGTACTAAAAGAAACGGATACTACTTTAAACACTATTTTTTCTAACAAAAACTTTTTTGAGACACTCCCAAAATCTTGTTTCTTTTCTGGCGCATCAATATGTGCCATGCGTACCCTGAACAAAACATCCTCATTGGTAAGCAAGTCAAAAGTATCGCCATCAATAACTTTAACCACTTTACCTTGTAATACTTTTACCTGACCAAAACTTTGCATTGTTGCAAATCCAAACAACAAGACCCAAAATATAATTTTCCCATTTAACATAAATTCAAAAATAAGCATTGTGAAGCACTGTTGAACTTTATAAAACAGTAATGACATTTGAGTTCGTTAAATCAATTCTTTACTTATCTTCGTTGTTTAAAATTTAATTGGAAGTGGCAGCACAATTTGGAAAAGAAACTTATTTATATTGGTACGAAATAATGCTTTTACAACGCAAGTTTGAAGAAAAGACTGGGCAATTGTATGGCATGCAAAAAATCAGAGGCTTTTGCCATTTATATATTGGTCAGGAAGCTGTGAGTGCAGGCTGCATGACTGCGATTGAAGATCGTGACAATATGATAACAGCATATCGTGACCATGGCTTAGCGATTGCCAAAGGAATTAGTGCAAGAGAGTGTATGGCTGAACTTTTCGGTAAAGCAACAGGATGTACAAAAGGGAAAGGTGGTTCTATGCATTTTTTTTCTAAGGAAAAACGATTTTTTGGCGGACATGGAATTGTTGGCGGACAAATAGGACTTGGAGCCGGCATCGCATTTTCCGATAAATACAATGGCAACGATGCCGTAACCATTTGCTTTTTTGGAGATGGCGCAGCACGTCAAGGTATATTACATGAAACATTTAATATGGCAATGACTTGGAAATTGCCCGTAATATTTATTTGTGAAAATAACTATTACGCGATGGGCACATCGGTAGAACGTACTAGTAATGTGTTGGATATTTACAAATTTGCCGATGCATACGACATGCCTGGTGATAGTGTGGACGGAATGAAACCTGAAGATGTGCACGATAGCATTGAACGTGCTGTTCGAAGAGCACGTGCAGGGGATGGCCCAACTTTACTTGAAATAAAAACCTACCGTTATAAAGGTCATAGTATGAGTGACCCTGCTAAGTATCGAACGAAAGAAGAATTAGAAGAATTTAAAGATAAAGACCCTATTGACTATGTATTGCGAGTAATACGTGATAATAATTATGCGAGTGAAGAAGAAATAACAAGCATACAAGATAAAATAAAGGCAACGATTGATGATTGTGTGGAATTTGCAGAAACCTCGCCTTATCCAGATGTAAGCGAAGTTTATAAAGATATTTATACAGATGAAAACTATCCTTTCATTATGGATTAAGCTAGGGGCTTAATACTTGTTAAACTATTAATGAATATAGTAATAGATAAGCATTTTTTTCAAAATTTTACCTGCAACTTTGAAAAGATCAATTGTCAGAATTGACATGTAGAAGAAATTTGTAGAATTATAGCTTAAATAGATTAACTATTCTGCAATTTAGTTTCGACGCTCCTAGATTTTAAATCATAGACTATCAGGACGGCAATACCTAAATAAAATATACTACCAATTTTATCAGTTTCGATAAGCTCACTAAAGAAATTATTTATGAAAAGCGCGCCTATCATGCATAAAACAGACATGACAATAATTCTATCTTCTGTACCTATTAATCGATGATATAATTTTTGGCCATAAAAGAAAATAGCAAAAATTAAGCTTGCATAAAGTACCAAGGCAGGATAACCTTGTTCAACTAACATAAATAGGAAGTAGTTGTGCGTCGTTGATCGTTCAGGGTTTCGGCTCACCCAAGTATGAAACTCATTGATCCCGTAAGGCTTGTAGTAATCGTAAAAATTATTTGGGCCAACACCCATCAATGGATAATCCCGACTCATTCGAATGCCAGCAATCCAGCGATAAAATCTTTCCGCAGAGGAAATATCCTTGCCTTTTATCGTGGCCATTAAATGATCTATGATAGACTCGTCATACATCATTGTTTTGTCATGATTAGGTTTGTAAGTAATAAAATTATTACTATGAGACAACCATAACAATCCTGTCAAAACTAGGGCATAGAAGGCTAGTATACCGATGTGCATTAATTTAAGACGAATCAAAAAATAAACGCCAATTGCAAAAAACATGGCCATCCAAGCAGCCCGCGAATAAGAAAAATAATTAGCCACCAAGAAAATAAAAAGTCCTACGAGTAATAACATCCATGAAGCGCTAAAACGCTTACTAATAAATATAGCACCTACTATTAAAGGAATAAAAATCGAAACCATTGAACCATATATAACATGGTTGACGAAAAATGGATACATAGGAGCATGCACCGATTCAAAGCTAAAATTATAAGCACTGTATTTATAAAGCACGTATAAAACCATCACAAGTAATGGAGCAAATAATAACTTAAAAGACAATTTGATGGCTACCTTATTATAATATAAAATAAGAGGCATGAGTAAAAAAGGCACAAGATACCATGACTTTTTAGCCAGAAACTTAACTGAAAGAATCGGATTTTGAGAATTCAGCACAGTGAGTATTAGCCATATAAAACCTAGTGCGATAATTATCATTAATGGGTGCGACATCCATTTCTTCCAATGCTCACGCTTAGTTTGAGTGAAAGCGATAAATAAAAATACGCCCATAACACATAACATCAGAGGCTCATCCGGGAAGTCCATATCGTTGCCAAGAGTTATGGAAAGCGGTATGGAAAACAATAAAGTATAAAATAACAATCGAACATCTTGAATAAACCAAATTATCGCTAAGAGCACAAATGGAACTGCTAGTAGTGCATAAATTTTTGAAAATAAAGCGATAAAAACTATGCACAAACAAGCCAATGCAGCAAGCAAAAACTGACGTTGAAGGCTTGTCTCGACTTTTGAAATCAACATTATTCTTGTAATTTCAATTTTAATTTTCGATAGGATTCTATCGCCAACGCCAAAAACAAGGCAAATAAAAATGAACCTATACCAGTTAATAAAACACCTAAAATGCGATAAGGCCCTTCTTTTGGACTAAAAGGAGAAGCCCATTGAATGATATGCAAAATAGCAAATCCCCGAAAAGTTAGGGTTTTAAATTGATTGGATAAAGTTGTGTATTTTCCCACATCCATCACCATTCTATCCTTAATCTCTTCTAAATTCTGAACTCGTTCAATACCTTCCGCATATAAAGTACCAGAACCTTTAGCTCCTGATATAATTAGATTTTTTCTACCAGGCGACACAATATCATAAATGCCATACCGCACACGCATGCGAGATAAAGAATCGGTGTAAACCACTAAATCTTTTTGGATAGAATCAATCTGAATATCAATCGCTTGAGCAACTTGCTTACTTGAATTACCATACAAATCGCGCAAAAGACTCTCAATCCTTAACATCGATTCATTAACCACCCTGCCAGCTAACTCTTGATCTTCATCAATGAAACATACTTCGAGGTGTTTAAATCCAGAGCGTGTAATTGAGAAATTCTTTAAAAATCTTTTGTAGGTTTTTAGGGGTGCATTAGGTGTATTGGTATCAATCCCATAGTGCTGGGCAATATTAAATTTTCGAATCAAATAACCTACACAGTTCTCCGACATGCCCACCACATAAGCATGATCGACTTCATTTTCTTCTCCAAAAATATCAATCCATTCAGGATTTTCTTCCTTAAATAAGTTAACTCGAGCACTGGTTACGGCCGAAGCGGGATAGAATGAACCATATGCTTTATAATAATTTTTCTTAAACAGAAAGAAAATGGCTACAGCAAGAGACATGAGAAATGAAAACCACAAAATTTGTTTTTTCCATTTTACGCCTATGCGAATTAGCTCAAATAAGTCGAATTTAAATTCGGTGTTTGACATCCACTAGCATTTTTAATAAGGAGGCAAATATATTTTATTTTAAATCCTTTACCTAACGTTAAATTAAGCCGAATATTTTTGGATTAAATTTAAAATATGAGATTTATTCCAAAATTTTAATGCGTAAACTGAGAAAAGAAAGACGATTGAGTTTATAAGCAATACGATGAAAATATTTAATTCAATAAATTTCGCCCCTAAGTTTACACCGATACAAATAATAAACAAAAGAAAAAATCGTAGTACCCATTTGAAATTTGAAGGTATGCGAAGAATCTTTTGGCAATAAATAATATATAAAATTGCAACCATCCAATGAACGAAGATAGCAATACTTGCTACTGCCATGGCCTCCCATTTTTGGATGAAAAAATAGTTCAACCCAATACTCGTAATACTGCCGATACAGGCTATCATAATAAGGGTTCTCAAACTGCCATTTGAGGTAAGTAATGTTGCATAAATATACATGACACAAAATGCTGGAAAACACAGCATAACGCATTGAAAAATGAATTCGCTTGAGGCTGAGCGATCTTTATAAAGTAATGCCATGATATCATTTGCATGCACAATACTAAAAGCTACAACACCGAGCGAAATAGGTAACATAAAATTGGCGCTTACTCTTAGAAGCTCTAGCACCGAGTTATTCGAATTTAATATTCTAGCAAACATAGGAAGTAACATGCCCGCGAATAATAATCCTAAAATGTTGCAAGTATCTAAAATGCGATAGGCCTGCGCATAAATTCCAGCTTGCTCTGCACTCACCATCCTTTCTAACATAAGCGTATCCACCCGCATATAAGTACCCATCAATAAAATGAGTATAGCATAAGGAGTGCCTCGCTTAATTACTTCTACTATCACCGAGAATTGGGTTTTCGAAAAATCGAGCTTTGCATAACGCTTAATGATAATCAAAACGGCAACTAAAACGGCTATCAAATAAGAAACTATCTGAGCATATACAAACCATTCAATCACGAACAATGCCTTTGTTACAGGATTAAGTAACAATACTGCACAAATAAATATCATAAGGAACTTATCAAGTACAGACAATAAGCCATCCAATTTAAAATCGTGTAAGGCCGAAATATTGCTCCTTAAGTATTGAAGTAATGAATTCAAAAATTGAAATGAAGCAATCGATAGTAATATCTGTAATGCTTTCACATCATATCCCAAACTCACACCAATAATCAAAATAACAATGAAGTACATAATAGAAAAAAACAACTTTGCAACGATTACATTCGGCAAAGTAACCGTCAGACGATTCGCATCCTCAGCAATATTTTTATTGTTGAAATTAGTAACACCATAATCTAATAAAATACTAAACATAATGCTCAAATTAAGCAATGCACTGTAGGTACCATAAGATTGATGTCCAACTATTTGCTGCACATTTCTATCAATGAAAAAAATCCAGATAGGTTTTACTAATACATTTAGTAAAATTAAAATGACCATATTAGATATAAAATACTTCTTGAGCACTTTTGCTAGCTTCTATTTTGTTGTACGCTGGTAAATGTAAAAAAAGATTACATAGTTTATCGCCTTAACTAAAAATATGCCTGCCTCGTGATCCGAAACAGTTCATGTTTATTGAATAAAATCTTCTTCTCGCATTTCATATACTTTCTCATCTTAACGAATTGCCATCATGTGATTCCCAAATAATATGCTGTTCTGATATACAAAATAGAATTCCAACTCATACATTTGCTTAACATGCGTATAGCCATCAATACCCGGTTTTTATTAAAAGGCAAACTTGAAGGCATTGGTTGGTTCACCTATGAAATTGTTCGCAATATGGTGCTTAATCACCCAGAACATGAGTTTATTTTTCTGTTTGATCGTGCTTATGATGAAAGTTTCATCTTCGCAAGTAATGTAACGCCAGTTGTAATTTCGCCGCCTGCACGTCATCCTTTTTTATGGCTCATTTGGTTTGAAAGGTCTGTGAAAAGAACTTTAAAAAAATACAAAGCTGATTTATTTATCTCTACGGACGGATTTTTATCTTTAAGTAGTAAAATACCTACAATACTTGTTATCCACGACTTGGCATTTGAAAAATACCCGCAACATATGCCTTTCAAATTTAGCTTTTTTCTCAAGCAGTTTACACCCAAATATGCAAAGAAAGCAAAGCATATCATTACGGTAAGTGAACATTCGAAGGCTGAGATTATTGCCACCTATCAAATCCCACCCGAAAAAATATCAGTCGTTTACAATGGCGCCAATCAGCATTACAAGCCGCTTTCGTTTGAAGAAAAAGAGAAAGTGAAAAACCAATATTCAAGTGGATCCGAATACTTTGTTTTTGCAGGGGCTTTGCACCCTCGAAAAAATATTGTGAACTTATTACTTGCCTTTGCTCAATTCAAAAAGAGACAGCAAAGTAATATGAAACTGCTTATTATTGGACGATTCGCTTGGCATGCTGAAAATATAAAAAAAACTATGCAAGAGCATCCTTTCCGCCATGATGTAATTCATTACGATTATATGCAAGTTGACGAATTAAGCAAAGTAATTGGTGCAGCCTACTGTTTGACATTTGTTTCCCTGTACGAAGGATTTGGAATTCCTATATTGGAAGCAATACAATGCCAAGTTCCAGGGATTGTATCCAATTCATCCTCATTACCAGAAGTTGCCGGCGATACAGCCCTATATGTTGACCCTACTGATGTTGATGATATAACAAATCAAATGTGTATAATTTATAAAAACGAAAACTTACGTGAGCAATTAGCGTCAAAATGCGTGACACAAGCACAGAAATTTGATTGGAAAAAAAGCGCTGTTCTTTTTTATGATATCGCTATCAAATCAGAGGCTAACTAATAAGGAAACACTATTCAAATTACACCGCAAAGCTATCTCTGGACGACACTTGTTCTGCTGGTGCGCTAAATATTGATTAAAGGAATAAAAAACCTTGCAGTACAGTGTACTCTTGCTCCAAATGAATGAGATGAGTGAGACCAAGGAAGCCCGCAGCTGAAGCAAGTCCTTACCATTTGAGCTTTTGTCCAACAAGTAAATTACCTAATTGCCACCCTACAATGGCAACGCCTGAGGTTGCAATAAAGGTATTGAGTCGATTTAAATTTCTTGCTTTACAAAAGCAGTTACTCGCCACTTTATTCGACTTTGAAATCTGGATAAGCTTCTTGTAATAACTAATTTCTGTTTGATGCTGATAAAACTCAAAACCTAAAATGCCATCACGAAGAAAGATAGAATCCGAGTGTTGTCCATACAAGATGCCACAATGAAATAAAATTGCTAATATTAAAAGTTTTCTTTTCATCAAGCTACAATCACGGCGGAATTAATTTGACTGTTGGTTCTGAAAAATTTATAGCCTATCAAGGGCCCTATAGGAAAAGTATAGAAATAAAGAGCATTGCTTAAAAAAACGAATATATAATCACAAAAACAGAATAAGATAAAATAGGCAGAACGGCAATGCATTTGTAAATTTGCGGTAAGACTTTTAGCATTTTTTATGAAAAAATCGAATATTTTAGCTTTGGTATTAATGGCAGGTGCATTAGCCGCTATTTTGAGTATGGTTGGTGATTTCAGTAGTTACGAAACATTTGCGACTGCTGAAGCCAAACCGGGTAGAGAATATCAAATTATTGCAAAATTAGATACAGTATCGAATAAAATGGAATACAACCCCATCGTCGATCCCAACAAATTTATTTTTTATGCAAAGGACGAATCAGGTATTACCAAAAAAGTAATATTCAATGGTACTAAACCACAAGATTTCGAACGAAGTGAAAAACTAACAATGACAGGCACAATGAAAGATGGTGAATTTAAATGTAGCAAGATTTTGATGAAATGCCCTTCAAAATACAAAAATGACCAAGTCGTTGTTGAGGAAAAAATTAACTCCTAGCCTTGAAAAATTACAATCAGTTTAAAACGGCTAAAAATCAATTCTAAATTTGGAAACACAATTCTTAAACGAAAGTTTATTACCAGGAAAAATAGGACAACTCTTCATTGTGCTTTCATTCATCGCAAGTTTGCTTGCAAGTATTTCGTATTTCTTTGCAACTAAATCTTCACAAGATATTGTTCAACAATCTTCATGGAAGAAATTAGGAAGAATAGGCTTCATAATTCACGCTCTTAGCGTACTAGGTGTATTTGCAACCTTGTTTTATATCATCTTTAATCATCGATTTGAATATTTTTATGCTTGGTCGCATTCAAGTAAATCCCTTCCATTTAAATATGTTTTATCTTGCTTTTGGGAGGGACAGCAAGGGAGTTTTTTACTCTGGTCTTTTTGGCATTGTGTTTTAGGCTGTATTTTAATTCGCTGGAAAGATTCTTGGGAACCCCCCGTCATGACAATTATTTCGGGTGTTCAAATGATATTAGCAACCATGATATTGGGTTATTTCTTTTTTGGAGAAAAAATAGGCATCACCCCTTTTGCATTATTACGCGACGAAATGGCCGGGGCGCCTATCTTTTCACAACCTAATTATCTCGAATTTATTAAAGATGGTAATGGTTTAAATCCATTATTACAAAATTATTGGATGGTAATACACCCTCCTATTCTATTTTTAGGCTTTGCTTCAACCTTAATACCTTTTGCTTACTCTGTCTCTGCATTATGGAAGAATACTTATGAAGAGCTGACAAAACCCTTATTAAGGTGGTCAGTTTTTTCGGGGATGATATTAGGCACTGGCATCATGATGGGAGGCGCATGGGCTTATGAAAGTTTAAATTTCGGGGGGTATTGGGCTTGGGATCCAGTTGAAAATGCCTCTTTAGTGCCTTGGATAATTATGATTGCAGGCATGCACACAACCATGATTTATAAAGCATCAGGCTACTCATTAAAGTCGACCTTATTATTTTTTATATTTTCTTTTGTGCTTGTTTTATATTCTACTTTTCTTACACGTACAGGAATATTAGGCGAAACATCAGTGCATGCTTTTACTGGTGAAGGCAGCTCATTGTTCAATCACTTATTAATATTTATCGGACTTTCCCTCATTCCTTCTTTGGTCCTTTTTTTCATCCGATACAAGCAAATACCTGATTTAAAAAAGGAAGAAGAAGCCATGAGCTCTCGTGAATTTTGGATGTTTATTGGTGCTCTTGTACTTATGATTTCTGTTGTACAAATTACGTACACTACTTCAATGCCTGTTTGGAATAAAATGTTCAATACCAAACTTGCAATTACAGACCCAATAACGCATTATAATAAAATTCAAATCTGGATAACCATATTAGTTCTTTTAGGAACAGCCTGCATTTATTACCTAAAATTTAAACAATCAAATTTAAAAGAAGTCGGAAAAAAATTACTGCTTCCATTTATACTAGCCATCGCATCGACAATTGGAATCGGATACAGCCAAAACTTATCTAATTTTCCTATTCTACTTCTTGCCTTTACAACTGTTTTTACAGTGTTGGCTAATTTGTTTTATATTATTCAAGTATTGCAATGGAAAGCCATAAAATGGGGTGGCTCTGTTGCTCACATTGGATTTGGATTGATGGTTTTAGGCATTTTATTATCTTCTTATAATAAAAGAGTTATTTCGATTAATCGTTTAGGCGTAGAATTTGAAATGGGCAAAGCAACGGATGCTGAAAATAAAAAAGAAAGTCGTGAAAATGTATTGCTTTTTAGAAATATGCCTTTAACAATGGCTGGCTATACTTTAACCTATATGGGTGATACTGTAGAAGGACCTAATCATTACTACAGAATTCAATATGAAAAATTTGAAGGAGATACGGGTAAAGTGTTGGAAAAATTTATACTAGAACCTAATGCTCAAATCAATCCTAAAATGGGGTTGGTATCTAGCCCTGACACTAGACATTATTTAACGCACGATGTGTTTACATATGTAACCTCAACCGTTGATAAAACCAAAACGAAGGATACCACATCATACAAATCACAAAAAGTAAAAAAAGGAGATTCTATATTTTTCAACAATGGATTTATGATTTTTAATGATTTTGACATTAAGGCTCAAAACAAAAATTATTTGAAGCAATCTGGCGATATCGCTGTTGGCGCGAAATTAAGTGTTTACAACTTAGAGGGTAAACAATCAGAATCGAGTCCTCTATTTGTGATTAGGGATAATAGAGAGCTTTTGATAGAAGACACTGTGTCAAACCTCAATTTATATACAAGATTAAAACGCATATTACCCAACGAAAACGCGGCTGAAATTGAATACAAACAACCAAGCGCAATGAATGATTATATTATCATGAAGGCTATCCTTTTCCCATACATAAACGTCTTATGGCTAGGCACGATTGTTATGATATTCTGTTTTTTCATCAGCTTATTTAAGA
>JBIIJE010000033.1:0-22339 GCA_044234005.1 Chitinophagaceae bacterium
AATTACATCAAAACAATAATCTGAATTAATTTTTTAATATATTTACAAAGTGGCTAAACCCTTTCAACTTTTAAGATAAGGATAAAAGAAAATAAAATAGAATGAAAAACATAATTATTACATTATTATCAACCTTAGGGCTTTTTGCAGCAGTTACATTTAATGCATGTAAAAAAGATAAATGCAAACACGTTAGTTGTGCGTACAGTGGCACTTGTAAAGATGGTAAATGTGCTTGTCAAATAGGATATGAAGGCGAACATTGTGAAACCATCACGAGGGATAAATTCAAAGGAATATACGATGTAAATGAAGATGGCACTATAACTGGTCCTGCTCAATACGCTATCTCGATTGAATCTGGCGATAAAATTGATCGGGTTTTCATCAAAAATTTTCAAAATAATTTTACAGAAAATATAGTAGGTGTTTGTTTTAGAGATACTTTACGAATCTACCCTCAAGTTTTTTCTGATGGACGCTCTGTTGAAGGTTGGGCGACAATTCAAGACACAAATCCATTAAATCAGCATTATTATCAAAATGCTATTTTAACATTCTACTATAAAGTTACTGATCCGAATTTAGGCTTCATCAACGAGTTTGGCACAGGTGGTTCTGGACCTTCTGTTTGGACTAAATAATTTAGCCTAATACCCTGAATTGATTGGATTGATTCTTTCCCAAACAAAAATAACATAACCTAAATTGCACGATAGAATTTGAGGAATAAAAAATTCTAGCGCGTTTGTTGATCTCGTTTAGCACTCACTAAGCGAAGTGGAATATTATTTAAGTATTGGTAAATTGTTGAATTACGGCTTATTAATCGATTCAGTTCCAATTGCTGACCAGGCTTTAATTTAAATCCAACATAATTTAAACCAATGTAATTTGAGAATTAGACCAGTTATACCGATTAGACAAATGTAATAGATTAAAATTTCGTTCCTCCATTTAATCTAAACATTTGTATCCATAGTGTATTTACCATTTTCTTCAAGCAAAATGTATAATATAAAATTAATGCCAAAATGGTATTATTAGTTCAACACAAAAATTTAGATTGCAAATCTTATCCTGACTGAGATCTTCGGAAGTACATGCCAATTGAAAGTATGTTCAAATGAGTTTAAGAAAATTGGTCTGCCTATGTCGATGAGATTGATGATGTTGACGAAGGAAGCTTACAGCAATACCAATCGTTCTTACAATTTTCATTTTAATATCCAACGAGTAACTTGTAAGATTTGTAAATGAATACATACAACTTCAACGAAAGAATTCGTTTAGCAGGATTTCCTTAGCCTACTTGATATTATGCAGCCATAAGATCATCATTAACCTATTTATTCATAACGATACTGCATGAACTTGTCGTATGCAGCATACTATCTCGTGATTGTAGAAAAATATTAATGTAAGTATTATTAATGTTTCCTGAACCACTTATATACTGATCTCCACAGGCAAATTGCAAGGGGATGATAAAAGAGGTCTTCTCTGGCGTAATAATTGCTTGCAACGGAGCCCCTTGACAAAAAGTACCCAAATTGATTAATTGCATTTTATTGGCACTTAGCATATCCGGAACTATTTGGACATTATAAAATGCAGTGGAATCGGGTTTACATTCATCCGAAGCCACATAAGTGCCAACGAATTTTTCATTCCAGCGTGTTGCACATTTTATTCCTTCATAGCCTTCGGCACAATAACATTGCCCATCATTACAAGTCCCGCCATTTAAGCAGATTACGTTATCACAAGGTCGTATCAACGTACTATCATTATAGGAGATTGTTCTCTTTCTACAAGAAGCAAACATCACAGATAAAAAAACAATTACAACAAACAATGCTGAACCTATTACACTACCAATTTGTTTCATAGCCCTAAAAATAAAAAAAATCCTCAAATATTCTTTCGATTTGAGGACTTAATATTGTGAATTAATAAATTAGTTTTTTAATTGACGTAAATACTCCTCATTGCCAGCATCTTCATAATTAGTATATAATGCGGCCCAATGACCTAGAAGAGATAATGCCCAAGCTGCAGTTAACCATATCGCCCAAGGATATTTCCATTCATGATTTGCGCCTTGAACAAAATACCAATAAGCCCACATAGCTATATTAGCAATAATAAACACGAACAAATGAGCGATAAAAGTTCCTTTTTGCTTAGCACTTGGTGAAATTTTATTTGACATACTATACGTTTTTTTTATAGGTACAAAGGTAGTTTTTTTTGCTTTAAAAAAAACTACTTGCATTATATTAATTATTTTTTCAATTATCTAATTAAAGTAACATTACCTTGCTTCGTAACAACTTTACCTGTTGAAGTTTTAGCCTTAATAGCATAAACATAAGAACCTAAAGGCTGTGGCTTGCCATTAAATTGACCATTCCAACCTTTGTTAATGTCTGTTGTGCTAAATACAACTTGACCCCATCGATTAAACACTTCAAAACTAATTAATATCGCGCTTCCTTTTACAATAGCACGTAATTCATCATTTGTACTTGTGCCATTTCCAGGACTAAATGCATTAGGTATTTCGACAACCGACTCTGGAACAACTTCGACAATGATAGAATCAATAGCAGTGCAGCCATGTTCCGTTTTACCTGTAACAATATATTGAGTTGTAACAGATGGTTGCGCTAAAGGAGCAGACATATTAGTTGCGCTTAAACCATTCGGAGGGAACCAAGCGAATTCGCTGCAATTTCCTTCTGCAAAAATTCTTACTGATTCAGAAGGGAAAATTCGTTTATCATCTCCCAATTCTAAATCACCTTCTGGCTGAACAATAACAGTAACATAAGCGGTATCGGTGCAACCAAACGCACTCGTACCTACTACTCTAAAATCAGTTGTAACCGTTGGATGAGCTAAAGTACTAAATGCTGTACTATCGTCTGTCCAATAACCAGGAGACCAAATGTAAGATTGGGCACCACCGGCCAATAACTTCGCAGATTCTCTCGGACAAATGCTCGTATCACCCAATGATCCTAAGAAGTTAGAACTAGCCACGTTTACAATAACCACATCTGAATCTTTACAGCCTGCAGAAGTGGTAGCTGTTACTGTAAAGAAAGTTGTAATCATACCATCGAAAATAGGATCTGCAATGTTTGGATTGTTGAGATCAGCAGTTGGTATCCATGCATAAGTATAATTTAAACCAAGTGGAGACGCTGTCGCTTCTAGACGGGCCGTGTCATTCTGACAAATAAATCTATCAAAACCTGCATTTACGTTAGGAACAGGTTGCACATCAATTAAAAATTGATATATCGAATCCGGACAACCTGGGTATGATGCAACAAATGTTTGAGGAAATAATCCAGGATTTGTTGGTGTAATAATGACAGGGGATAAAAGATTAGGATTACTCACAAAAGTAGATGGCGTCCACTGATAAGTATATTTGGGATTGCCACCTCCTGCAAACACGTTAACTGAAGCACCTATGCAAATTACTGTATCTTGATTTGCAATAGAATAGCCATTTAATACATCAACTTCGACGGAATCGATCGAAGGACATGAAGTTGCTGCCACTGGGGTAACTAAAACGTAAAATTTAGTTGTGACAGTCGGATCGATAAGAGTTGGATTTTGCAAAGTTGGATCATTTAAACCTGTGACTGGAGTCCAAGAATAGATGAAGGTTCCTGCCGAATCAGGTGTAACTCCAATTTGAATAGAAGAATTTACACAGGTAGTTGTATCAGGCGACATGGTTAAAGTGGTACCATATTGGACGACTACTTCTACAGTATCCTTAAAGTCACAGACCATATCAGTGACAACATAAAATGTGGTTGTGCTTGGTACTACATCGGTATTTGCTGTATTCGGACTCAAGATAGTAGCCGCATTATCCCCACCTGGCGCAACGTTCCAACTATACAAACCATTACCGAATGCAGAGATACTTACGGTGTCGCCAAGACACATAGTAGTATCACCCCAAGCCTGTAGAGGTCGATGCACATATATTGGGAAAATTACAGAAGCTGGATTTGAAAGGCAATCAGCAGAATCCTTTACTATCACAAGTAAACCATGGTAACCCGTATCGCTTATACTCGGTGTCCAAGTAAGACATCCTACAAGTAAACTATCCACAGGATTGGAATAGCTGATAGTAGCACCCGGTAACGACAAAACTGCATTATCTAATACATGTTTTACAACGGTTCCTGCATCCCCTGCTATTTGAAAACAATATTGCAACTCTGATCCTGGGCAAGCCGAAACTGTATCAAGATTAATTGTGCCATTAATTACAGTGTCTATATCCGTATCAACTGGTAATGGTATGCAATTATCAACAACAATTTGCATATCCCGCATTGAGGATCCAATCAGTATTCCATTTCGATATTCAGAAACCTTATTGCAAAGAACATAATATCCAGTCTGACTGGGTGTCAAATCAAAGTTTCCATTTGCTTGATTTAGATTGTATGTGTTAGTACACGGAATGGGTTGTCCCGCAGTATTTAAAATATTAAAAGCTGGAAGTAAAATGTTAACTGGTGCAGCTGCCACACAACCGGCTTTATCATAAGGAAAAATCGTTTCGTAAACTAAAGAATCACCATCAGGATCCATTCCACCACCATCATGAATGAAAGGGCTATTGACACAAACATAAGGCACAGGCAACTTAGAAGCTGAATTTCCATAAGTAAAACGAGGACTATTATTCAATTGGAATAAAGTGTTATCGAAATTAACCTCAGCATAAAAATTTTGACTTCCCGGCGGGAAAGTAATATTACCGGTTATGTCATTACGACAGCATAGTGTGACCCAGAATTTCCAAGCATTACAAGGTTGAGGCAAGGTAATTTGGGCTGAATACCACCATTGGCGATAACCATGTGTGATAGAATTTATATTGTCGCATGTTGTAATACTATTACAGCCATTGTTCAATGGGGAACCATTCGGCTGAGGAGGATTGGTAGCAATAGTTCCAGCTATTTTTGGCATAGTAACAGAAGTTATAACCCCTGTGCATGGACTTGTATAACACAAAGTAAAAGTTGCGGGTTCTGCACTTGTAAACTGCCCAACTGTACCACAATCTCTATAAAATTTGAAAATAAAATTATAGGTACTCGTAGTCCCTTGAACTAAATTATATATCAATTCACCACCTGCAGCATGAGTAGCAAAGACTTTATTATTTGCTAAAAAGCCAATTGCAATAAATAAGCAAAATATAAATTTTTTTATCATAAAAATTGTGTTTCCAAGTTATAAATGTAATACAAAAAGGGGTTTTTCAAAGCATTTTAGTCAGTAAAATAAACTTTTGTAGATCCGTAACCATATTTTGGATCATACTCATAGACGTATCGTTTAATATAATTAGTTTGGTTTAATAGCAAATGAATTTCATCTTTTAGCCTTCCTTTGCCAATTCCATGAATCAGAATTAACATCTTTTGGTGCGTAGCATGCGCTAAATCAAGCGCTTCCTGGCAAGCTTTAAGCTGAATATACAGCATTTCAGAAGGACTCAACTGTTGCCATTCAGCTGATAATTTCTCAATATGCAAATCTATTTCATAGTGCTTTTTGGTGAAAACATGTTGAAAATCAAAATGACTTAAACTGCCAGTAACTTGCTTCAAATTACTTCTAGGTGAACTCACTTTTATCTCTAATTTAGGTTTAGCGCTGAGCTCATCAAAAATAGGAAGATGAAAAAACGCTTGATTGTCAAATTTAATTCTATCGATGTGCTCAAAAAGCTTCTTGGGTTTTACTTGTAAATTAAAAGTTTGATCATGACTTTTTCTTAATTTATCAATAAATCGAAACGTAAAAGTCGGATTAGAAGCCATTTCCTCAAAGTCGATATTATGTAAATAAAATTCGAAATTATTGATGATTTCAAAATTTAATTGAAATAACGAAATTGACTTTGACCTGACCTGATATTCCACCTCATAATCAGCAGGAGTCTCATTATAAATAAATAATTTTAGTTTAGTCACTTTCTCATCAAATTCATCGAAAACATAAATCGGCATAAATACCAAATGACAGCCTGTCGGCAATCCCGATTCTCTTGCTTTAATTTTCTCAGGAATAATTTGATCAATATAGGTTTTAGACTTACTCTTTGAATTATTTTTCTCTGTAAACCAACGCAAATAAGGATGCTCTAAATCTTCAAGATACACGTAATAATTATTTTTCCCAGCTCTAATGCTTGCCATATCCTTACCGATAAATTCTTCTATAATCCCTTCTTCATCATTTGATTTGACAAAAACTGGATCGCCAATTGAAAACTTCATATTTAAAATTATTAGTAGGTTTGTTGCAAAGTTAAATCAGGATGGCTGGAAAATGGCGTTGGCAAGCTGCTCAATTTGCAGAAAGAAAGTGGTGGCAAAATTATTTAAAGAAGAAAAATGTAATTAATTATCTGGTTTGGAAAAAAAAATACTGGCAATCGCTTTGGGAAATCTGTTTACCTTATGTAAGTTTCCAAGAAAATACGAAAATATTGGATGCTGGATGCGGCCCGGCTGGCATGTATATGTTATTCCCAAATCACCAAATAAGCGCGTTTGATCCTTTATTAGACGCCTATGAAGTTGACTTGCCCCATTTTAAGAGAAATATGTATCCAAACGTTATATTTCAAAATATTGGATTAGAAGATTTCAACAATAAAGAAACTTTCGACATTATTTTCTGCATGAACGCTATAAATCATGTCAAAAATATAGAAAGCAGTTACGATACGCTTGTCAAATGTGCACATAAAAGCTCATCAATAATTGTTACTATTGATGCTCATAATTCTAATTTTCTAAAAAACATTTTTAAATTATTACCTGGCGATATTCTACACCCACATCAATTCAATCTCAAGGAGTATGAAAATATGCTGACCTTTCGAGGTTGTAAAATTTCACATATACAATTACTTAAAAAAGAATTTTTCTTCAGCCACTACATTATGATTGCAGAGAAATTGTAGGTATACTATCAAAACATTTTGCACAAACGACTTGTTTGTAAAATAAATCCTTAAAGCCTACATAGTTTTTCTTGGATGAAATCTCAATATTGTTTCACGCAAAAATTCTCTATCAAGATGCGTGTAAATTTCTGTTGTCGTAATACTCTCATGACCGAGCATTTCTTGCACTGCACGCAAATCAGCACCACCTTCAACCAAATGTGTCGCAAAGGAATGTCTTAAAGTATGTGGATGAATATTTTTCCGCAAACCAGCTAACGCACTTAGCTCCTTTATAATTTGAAAGATAGCAATACGTGAAAGTTTACCACCATACTTATTTAAAAAGACGATATCGTTACAATTTGGTTCTGGTATTTGATGAACTCGAACATGTTCTACATAAACTGCTATATACTTGAGAGCCTCACTGCCTATCGGTATCAATCTCTCTTTGTTACCTTTACCAATTACGCGCACAAACTCTGAATCGGCATAGATGTTGGAAAGCTTTAAATCAAGCAATTCAGTCACGCGCAAACCACAGCTATACATGGTTTCAATAATTG
The DNA here is from genome assembly GCA_044234005.1 of Chitinophagaceae bacterium. Taxonomy (GTDB): domain Bacteria; phylum Bacteroidota; class Bacteroidia; order Chitinophagales; family Chitinophagaceae; genus OLB11. The sequence continues at coordinate 7,585 of JBIIJE010000033.1, forward strand.
CCTTATTCCTCAAACCACCTGGTTTACTCATATCAATAGCTTGCATCATCAATTCAATTTCAGCTACCGAAAGTGTATCAGGTAATTTTCGACTAGATTTTGGCGATTCTAACAATTCACTTGGATTAAGATGTATTAAATCTTCCAACAAAAGAAATTTAAAATAACTTTTTATACCTGAAATAATGCGTGATTGTGATGCAGCGCTCATGCCTATTTCATGTAATTGAAATACAAATGCTTGCAATATTCTCAAATCAAATTGTGTGAGGTCTTGACTTGGATAATTTTGCTGGTAAAAATGTAATAGCTTTTCAACATCGCGTTCGTAAGCATCTATCGAATGTTGGCTGAGCGATTTTTCGAGCTTCAAAAAAGCTTTATACTCGGTAAGATAATATTGAGAATGACTCATTTTCATGTAAATTAAAGTGAAAAAGTTTAAAGCGAAAAAATTAGCTTTGCGGTAAACTACTCAATGTGAAAATAAGTATTATTAATGGACCCAATTTAAATCTTGTTGGCACTCGTGAACCATCGCTTTATGGCACTGACTCATTAATTGAATATTTACAATGGTTACAAAATCATTTTTCGATGCACGAAATATATTCTTTTCAAAGCAATATTGAAGGTGAAATTATCGACGAAATACACCGTCAAGGTTTTAGTGCAGATGCAATTATAATTAACGCGGGAGCTTACACACATACTTCATATGCGATTGCTGATGCCTTAAAAGCGATACCTTGTAAAATAATCATTGAAGTACATATTTCAAATGTTTATGCGCGCGAATCTTACAGACGCGAAAGTAAAATAGCGGAAGTCTGCATGGGAAGTATATGTGGCTTCGGTTTAAAAAGCTATCAACTTGCTATAGAGAGTCTTTTAATATAAGTCTTGGTATTGCTATGATATTGCTTTGGTTTCCTGCTTTATCCTTCATATAAAGCACCCAATTTATTGTATCCATTTTTTTGTGGATTGTATCGTTTCGTAAGGCCAAAAAAGCACCATTAGTTTCTAACTGAATAATTCCACTCAAACCATTAGTAGGGTCAAATTTCTCTGGAATATCAGGTATTAAATAACGTTGTGTATCATTTATAAATCGAAGATCAATTAAATATAAGTTTTTGGTATTAAATCCTATATCACCATCTCCATCTTGAAATTTAAACTTAATAAAAATGGGTTTCTCGGTAGAAGCTTTTATCACTGAATCAGACAAATCATTAAAACTAATTTTAGGAATCTTATCGTATTTCGTTCCTTTGCGACAAGAAATAATTACAACAAGAGAAAACATAAAAAAGATAGCTTTGCGCATATTTCAAAATTAGGATGAAACATATGAATATAAACGAAATAAAGTCGCAAATATTTCAGTTAGATGAAACTAATTTTGAAAAAGTTGCCATTTCGCTATTTCATTGGCAAGCGCAAAATATCGAGATTTATAAAAGATTTATTAAACTTATAGGTATTGATTCGAGTGCGGTGCAACAAATTACAGATATTCCATTTTTGCCGATACAGTTCTTCAAAACGCATGCTGTAATTGCGGAACATGAAACTCAAATTGAGACTATTTTCGAAAGCAGTGGCACGACTGGACAAATCAACAGTAAGCATCTTATTCGTGATATATCACTTTATGAAAACTCATTTAGCAAAGCCTTCGAGATTTTTTTTGGCAAGCCAAGCAATCACTGCATATTAGGTCTTTTGCCCTCCTATTTGGAAAGAGGCTCATCATCATTGGTTTATATGGTAAATCATTTTATCGAGAATAGTCCTTTTTCTGAAAGTGGATTCTATTTGTATGAAGATAAGGAGCTGGCAACCACAATTATAAGACTTGAAGAGAAAAAGCAAAAGACCCTACTTATTGGCGTTACCTACGCCCTACTCGATTTTGCTGAAAAATTTCCCATGAAATTAAAGTATGTAGGTATTATGGAAACTGGTGGCATGAAAGGCAGAAGATCCGAGTTACTGCGAAGTGAAGTGCACCAAATTTTAAAAAAGCAATTTCAAGTTGAAACTATTTATTCGGAATATGGCATGACAGAATTATTATCACAGGCATACTCGCTTGCTGATGAAATTTTTCAGTCGCCACCATGGATGAAAATATTGGTTCGCGAGCTGAATGACCCTTTCCAAATAAAATTAGCAGGAAAAGGTGCTGTTAATATTATCGACTTGGCAAATTTATACTCTTGTGCCTTTATTGCCACTGATGACTTAGGTGAAGTTTACGAAAATTCACATTTTAAAATAAATGGAAGAAAAGATTCAAGCGATTTAAGAGGTTGTAGTTTAATGATTTCGGAGTACTAATTATTTATCTTATTTTCGGATTATGAAAATCCTTTTTTGTGGCATTATCTTATTTGCATTTTTCTTTCAATCTTGTACGCCAGAAAGTATTTATGCTGACGACCCACCCTGTAAAACCAATAACCAAGCACGCATTGAAATTCTAAACAATTTCTCGCAAATCGGAACACTTGAATACGCGAACAAAACGGATAGTATCCTTTATAAAAATACGGGGTTCAAAATAATGCCACAAGAAAAATTCGTGTTTAGCACAAACAGCGATACAAATATTTTCAGGCTTCGCCTCATCGATTCTATCAAGAACAATATTTCATATACACAACCTCAAACAATCATTACAAAGCGATGTAATGATTATAGCTTAACATTTGGGCTTTAGTTTATTCTATCTTGCACTACATAAGTATTCGTCCAATTATCATGCCACATGGTATCATTGTCGTGAAAGAAAATAGACCATGCCTCAAATGGAACTAAACGTGAAAGTGAGCGCAATAAACAATCTCCAAAAGTTAATTCAAATCCATCTCCGCGTATCACTTTTGTTTTCGTAATCATTTTTCCAAAGGTCTTGCCAAACTTATATTCAAAAATAGAATAATAGAGCAGCACTACCACTAAGGTAATAACAAGTCTGAGTAGGACATCGCTTGCTTCTTCGGAATCAATGAGGAATTCCATGCCGGCATAATACAATATTACAAAAATGAAAATCAAGGCAACATAATAAACAATAACATCTATCACACGATTCGCGAATCGTTGACCTTTAGTCGCAGTTTCGTAAGAATTTTCAATATCTAAATCAATAATGTCCGTGTTCATTTTAAAATTTTACGGCCCAAAAGTATTAAATAAGTTACATAGTCTCTTTTTAATAATTAATTTTATAAAATGAATATGAAATTAAAATCGATATTAGGCTTATTCTCATACATCATAATGGTTGGTGTAAATGCACTTGCCATTGTATTGCCCATCAACCAAAAAACGACTGTGGAATTGTCCAACAAATATGATAATCTATTTGTACCTGCTGGTTTCACATTTTCCATTTGGAGTATTATTTATATACTAATCCTAATTGTTGTTATCCAACTTATTGTTTCAGCATTCAACAATAGAAAAGACATCCCCTCTGGCTTACCCAATTTATTCTTCATTACTTGTGCTTGTAACGCACTTTGGATAGTAGCTTGGCATTACGAGAGAACTTTCCTCTCGGTGTGTATTATGCTTATATTACTCATCACATTGTGCATCATTTACCTTGGAATCAGAAGTATGCCAAATAAATCGAAGGCGATTCCCTATACCCTTCAGCTCCCATTTAGCATTTATTTAGCTTGGATTTCTATTGCCACAATTGCAAATATAAGTGCCTACTTGACCAAACTACATTGGCAAGGCTTGGGACTATCACCTGTTATATGGACTATCATCATGATTACCATCGCGCTGATATTATGTCTTAAAATAATTCATCAGTACCGCGACATTGGTTTTACACTTACGATTTGTTGGGCTTTATGGGGCATTTATGCGAACCTGAAATATAAAAATGTGGAAGACCCATTTTTCATGTATATACCCTCAACGGGAATCGCAATTCTGATTTTATTTTCACTTTACAAATACGTTTACAAGACTGCCAATTAATGTCTCCTGAACAAGTCAGAAATATTTGAATAGAAAATTCAATCGAGTGATGATGTATGTAAATACTTCCATTTTAAATTGACGAATTAAAGTTAACACTTCTAGCTAATGAAAATATGCCCTAAACAAATTCAATAAAATTGAATATGATTATTCGTGTAGTTATCTATTTTCTTTTGCCATGCAGTCTCGTCACTTGTGACGAGAGCATAAAAATAATTTCATCGTTATACAGTAACCCTAATGAAAGCTATTATACTCCAAAGTAGTTTCGTCTTCTTCTCGATCAGGATTCCATTCCAGTATAAAATTATTTCGTCCTTCACCGATTAAAATTGTGAGGAACTTTTGTTGTGTTAGCTCCAGCAAAGCAAGGAAATTAAAAATCGCATGAATACGTGTCTCACAAGCTTGGAAAATTCTTTCAAAGGCTATTTTACCTTCTCGCTTTGTCCAATCAATAATAAACTCGCGCTGACCTTCCATGGTATAATTATACTTTACGACAACATGTTGCGGCTTCAATAAGCGATCATTCATTCGCTTCATGACCTTTTCATAATTCTGAAATAATTTAAATAAAGTAACAGATTGAATTTCGGTGCCTTCGCTCATTGTTTCTCCAATTTCTGCAAGCTCCTTTAAGACGTTACCACGTTTAAAAGTTAGTAAACGTTCTGCCTCCATCAACTTCATTTGTTCTGAAGCCTCCTTAAAGCGTTTATACTCAAGTATTTTATCAATTAGTTCTTTACGTGGGTCGATTTCATTGCCAAATTCATCAATTTCCTTACGTGGCAACAGCATTTTTGCCTTGATACGTATTAATGTCGAAGCGAATAGAATAAACTCACTCGCCATTTCAATATTTAGCTCTTCTAATTGCTTGATATATGTCAAAAACTCATTCGTAATTTTAAAAATAGGAATATCTTGAATATCAATTTCATCTCGTTCGATAAAAAATAAAAGCAAATCGAATGGACCTTCAAAATGCTCTAACTTAATGTTATAAGATGCTATTTGTGCTGACATAAGTGTCAAAACTAATGAATAATTGAGAATTATCGCCTTATAAATATCAATAGCTATTAATTAATTGTCGCTTGATAATAGTAATATTGCCGCGCTTTAAACATATTTTTTTGAATTTTATGACAACCCAAACATTTTTCGATTTATTTATGGAAGAATTAAAAAATCTTCCTGAATTGTCGCATTATTATAAATTTCACACCTCTGAAAAAGGTTTTGAGTTTCGTAAAAATTATTTTATGCAGCGTCTTGATTATGTGTTTGAAGCGCTGAAACAACATGAAAAGCATTTAGGAAGAAAGCCTGTTATTTGGGATTTAGGTTGCGGCTACGGTACCACATGTTTGTTTTTGGCGATGAATGGTTATGAAACATATGGAAGCACCTTAGAATTCTATTACAAATTTCTGCCGCTGCGAAGAGAATTTTGGTCAAACCATGGTAATACAGAACTTTTCCGAGCCGATTACCAAGACTTATTTGAGGATGCCCCATCAGAAGCTAGTATAGATGTGATTATAGTTCAAGATACTTTGCATCATTTAGAACCTATCCATGAGGCTATGCAAATAATACGCAAATCAATTCGTCAGGGAGGCATCATGATAGGTATAGAAGAAAATGGGAATAATATCATTCAAAATTTAAAACTATATAAACAACGGGGTAATAATAGGATCATTACATTTTGGGATGAAAAATTGCAAAAAAATATCACCATGGGCAATGAGAATATAAGAGGGCTTAATACTTGGCGAAACATTTTACTAGATGCTCAGTTTAAGATTCAAGCAAATAGCGAAAATTATATTCGGTTATTACCTCCTTTCGCCTATGGAAACACCGATTCAAAAAAAATCGCCCAATTAGAGAACAAACTGGGCAATCCTATTTTACATAAATATTTCTACTTCGGCATCAATTTTATTGCCGAAGCAATATAAAATCCAGCTTAGTTCATCGTCTCAAAACTGCGTTTTACAAAGGCAGTCAATTCTTCACCTCGTAGCAAATTTTGCGAAAGTTTAGCCAAGTCTAGCGCATGTTTAATTAAATGCGTTTGCTTCTCTTTATCACTTTCAGAAAGAATATTATTGGCCAATACATTATTTGTATTCACCACTAAATTATACATTTCAGGCATTTTCCCCATACCGAACATACCACCACCTGTTGCACTCATTTCTTTCATACGACGCATAAATTCAGGCTGTGTAATCATAAATGGCATCGCGTTGGCGTCCATCGTTTCTAACTGCACCGTATAAGTTTCTTTGGGTACCACCTCTTCCAATACAGTTTTTAACTTCGTGATATCGTCCTCACTCAAAGCCGAAATAAGGTTATTCTCTTTCTTAATTAATTTATCAATATGATCGGAATCTACGCGTACAAAAGTCAACTTCTCATTCTCACTTTCGAGTTTTTGAATAAGGTGAGATACAATCGGAGAATCTAACAAGAGTACTTCATAGCCTTTTGCTTTAGCTTGTTCAATATAAGTGTGTTGAGCTTCTATATTTTGTGCATACAACACAACTAATTTTTCGTCTTTATCGGTTTGATTCTCTTTTATTTTTTCTTTTAATTCTTCAAAAGTCAAAAATGAACTATCAACTGTTGGATACAAGAAAAATTCTGTTGCTTTCTCATAAAATTTAGGCTCAGAAAGCATTCCATACTCCAAAACAATTTTTATATCATTCCATTTAGCTTCAAACTCGGCTCTATTTTCATTAAAGAGCTGCTTTAATTTTTCAGAAACTTTTTTGGTGATATAATTCGAGATTTTCTTTACGTTACCATCTGCTTGCAAATAGGAACGAGATACATTCAAAGGGATATCTGGTGAGTCAATCACACCTTTAAGCATGATTAAAAATTCTGGCACGATACCTTCTACATTATCTGTTACATATACTTGATTTTGATACAATTGGATTTTATCTTTCTGCAATTGTAAATCATTACTCAATTTCGGGAAGTATAAGATGCCAGTAAGGTTAAATGGATAATCGACATTTAAGTGAATATGAAATAAAGGCTCTTCAAATTGCATTGGATACAATTCGTGATAAAAGCTTTTATAGTCTTCGTCTTTTAATTCGCTCGGTTGTTTTGTCCACGCTGGACTAGGATTATTGATGATATTGTCTACCTCTTTATGCTCCTCCTTCGCGTCATCACCTTCCCCTATTTTTTCAGTTTCGGTACGAGTACCAAATTTGATAGGAATTGGCATAAACTTATTATACTTCGTCAATAATTCTTTGATTCGATGTTCTTCTAAAAATTCTGTTGAATCATCGGCAATATGTAAAATAATTTCAGTGCCTCGATCAGATTTATCACCCGCTACCAAGGTAAATTCAGGACTTCCATCGCAAGTCCAATGTGCAGCTGGTTCGTCTTTGTATGATTTTGTAATAATTTCTACTTTGGCTGCAACCATAAAAGCCGAATAAAAACCAAGACCAAAATGTCCGATAATACCTGCATCTTTGGCAGCATCTTTGTACTTATCCAGAAATTCTTCAGCACCTGAAAAAGCAACCTGGTTGATGTATTTTTCAACTTCCTCAGCAGTCATACCCAATCCTTGATCAATAATATGTAGCTTTTGCCCTTCCTTATCAATCTTTACCTCAATCATTGGATTTCCATATTCAACCTTTGCTTCACCTATGTTACACAAATGCTTCAACTTGCTTGTTGCATCGGTTGCGTTCGATATGAGCTCACGTAAAAATATTTCGTGATCACTGTAAAGAAATTTCTTGATTAATGGAAAAATGTTTTCAACTGAAACATTGATTTTACCTGATGACATAGTTTAATAATTTTCAATACTCTTATCAAATTCAGTACCATTCGAATTAAACGTGACAAAATTTCAGAAAAAATTACTATTACTTATGTCGATTATTTATAGTTTTTCTTGAAAAATTGAAGATATCCTAATATATCTCTTGTTTTGAGCAACTCAGTGTAATTAGCTTTTGAAATTAATGCAACCTCATATTCGTTTTTCTTGAATGGAGCGAGCAAGCTTTTCGCGTTTTGCATAGCATTACTATATTTCTTGGCAAAAACTGCATTGGAAAACTGTTTAACTGATACCAAACCTTGCTTTTCTGTGAATAAATTCAGGTCTGTTTTATAATTCTCGACATCATATTTCAACATATTAAAATCTGATAATCCTGCTTTTAATGCCATCCCTCTTCCGTCAAAGTTTTTCACAAAGACAATTACATAATGTTCTTCATTCAAATTTTCCACGTAAACAGCTTTGCCTTCTGCTTCGCGCAAAGGCTTAAAGGCTATTGAAGCGATTAGACTATCCTCGATTTTATTATTGGAACCTTGAGCAGATTTTAAATCATTGACAGAGGCAAGAGAATCTATTAATGGAAGCAAAGATGAATCTTTAGGCATTTGCAACTTCAAGTAATTCAAAATACTTTCTGCAAAAGATTGTTCTTCGGTGCTTGGATAATCTTTTACAATTTTTTCTAGCGCAGTTTTAGCTTGCATACTCTCTTTCTTGGCCGCCAAAATCATAGCGTTTACCAGTTCATATTTAGCTTGAAAAGGATTCGTTTTGAAGGAGATAGACGCATAGCTAATAGAAGCTTGTGCCTCTACATAATTTTTTCGTAAATACTGTGAATAAGTGGTATCATAATGATCTGAAATCAATTTCAAACTTTTCCTCTTTTCATCTGCATAATTTGCATTATTTGCTAGCATCGCAAATTCGCTATTCGGAAATTCTTGTTGAAGCAATTGCTTGTATTTATTGGTATTCACATCTTGCTTCAAACGTAAATAATCTAAATAGAGGCCATAATATGTTTGCTTTCTAAAATCTGTCTTAGGGAACCTAGCCAGCAAGCTATCATAAGCACTTATTGATTTGTTATAATTCTCTAATTGTGAGTAGTAGGCAAGACCTAACTTGTAATACGCTGTCATGATTTGCTCATCGAGCTTATCATAATCCGAAGGTGTTTTTGGCAATTTAGATAGCAAAGATGATACGCTTTGTCCATTTACTGTTTGCTGCTCACTGGCTTCTTTGCCACCCCCAGCATCATTTGAGCCTGCCGTACTTCCACCAAAACCAGCAGCACTTTGCCTTCTCCAATTATCTTCTAACTTCCTGCTACCCCACTTTTGCTTAAATTCGTTTGAGCCATCGCTTACTAAATTGCTATTGTAAAAATACCAATTAGATTTTTGCTTATTATTATTGGGTTGTAATTGTGTAACGGTTGTATTGTTCTTTTTAGGTTCATTTGCCTCTGCTTGTTTCGCTAATTCGTCGAGTCGCTTTTTAGCAATAGCCCTTTGTTCTTTTTCGCTCTTTTTCGACAAATCAATCATGCTATCTAATTCACTTATTGTGTTTATATGTTGCACAATTTCAATCAGAGCCTGCTTCTTTACTACCACAGCTTCAATATTATCGATAGGAGGATTTTCTCCGTAATGTATGGAACTATCGTAAGATGATTTTGCCGGTTTATATTCTTCTAACTTAAAATAAATATCTCCCAACGCTGCGTATGCCACAGCTTTTTGTTTTGTATCTGTGTTTTCTTTATTGTTAATACTTTTTTGCAAATAAGCGATAGCCTCTTTAGGTTTTTCTTCTGCTACTATTTTTGCGAGTACATTAAGTGCTTCACTTTTGTACTTTACAAATTTTGGATTGTTAATTATCTTATCAAGCTGATTCTTTGCTGAACGCGTATCTTCACCACTTAATGCAGCATTTTGGGCAATGTTCAATTTTGCAAAAAAGTTCATTTCATCTGAATTTTGCTTGGCAATAGCTTTTTTAAAATGAATGTTTGAGTTCTTATAGTCTTTTTGACTCGCGTACAATTGCCCGATCACGAACTCCATTCTGTGACGCTGCAAGCCTTTCGATTTTTGCTTAAAAGCATTTTCCAACGCAGCAATAGCTTCTTCAGGGTCCTGTTGTATTAGCGATAAGTAGGCTTTCGTAAGATATAATTCTGTTTTATTTCTTTTCGGAAAATTCTTATCCTTCTCTAGTGTAGAAATTATGGCCGCAGCTTCACTATACTGTTCGGCTAAAATATAAGTGCGTGCCAACAAAACTAGCGCTTCGTTTCTGATTGGATGATGCCTTAATTTTTTGAGACCTCCTCGCTTATCAACAGTTGCTAAACTAACTTCTTCAATTTTTGCTTCCTTCTTTTTGCTTGGACTCGATTTAACAGTCTTTTTATCATCTTTATACTCATTGATGATAAATTGCAAAGTTTGAATTGCTCCATCAAAATCATTTTTGACAAAAGATGCTTTTGCCATTAAGAAAAATAAATTATCAAACCACTTAGAGCGAGGATCATGGATTTGAGTGCTAAAAGATGACTTTTTAATTACCGTATCCATATCTCCAGCCACGGTTGAACCTACTTTCTCAACATCAAACGGAAATAAATGTATGTTCTTGCTATAATCGTCTTTATTATTCTTAATTAAATTTCTTGTCGCATCATCATACTTGCGTTTAGCGTTGTAATAGTAATTATATCGGGTTACTGTGTTTTGATAAATTTTTCGTTTCAGTGACCATTTCTTCTTTAAGAATTTAGCGGAGCTATAATCCTCTTTCTTTTTTTCATGTAATTTCTCAGCCATATTTAGCTTCAGTCCTAAATCCTTTTTCTTTTTAGCTACAGAATCTTTGGCTGTTTTCGCAATTCGCTCGCGCTTTGAAGCAATACTATCTTTTATTTTTTTTTGAATAGCCATCAGACTATCTGTTACCTTTTTTCTTTCATTTGCTATAAGTTCATTCGCCTGCTTTCTCGCGGCAGCGATACTATCCGTAACCTTTCGTCGTGCCGTATTCACGCTATCTTGATATAGCTTTCTTGCTGTTCTTATGCTATCTGCTTTACGTGTTCTCTCCTCTAGGAGTTGTTCTTTCTTTGCCAATTTTACGTTGGCAACACTGTCTTTATATCCTTTACTGTTCTTGTACGCCTGTAAAGCTTTTCTTTTTTCGCTGGCAGCCAATCTAACTTCTTTCAAGCTATCGGCAATCCTACGTCTAGCTGTTAAGATACTATCGGTAAAATTTCTTCTCGCGCCGGCAACACTATCTGCGTATCTTTTCTGATCGGCTCTTTGTTTTTCAACCGCATTCCTAACATTTTCCAAACTATCAGCCATTTTTTTTCGATTTGCTAAATCGGTACTGTCTCGCATTTGTCTTTCACGAATAGCTCTATCACGAGCTTGAATACGAGCTATACTATCTTGTATTCTTTTCTGATTTCGTGCATTCGCAATGCTGTCGCGGTAATTTTGCAAACGAATTTTCTCTTGTGCACGCAATAAGCTATCTGCGCTTCTTTTTAGTCGTATGGCATTTTGGATACTATCTCGAGTTCTGAATTCTTGCTGTACCCTATTGGCAATTGCCGCACTGTCGATACCATTTTGTGCAAAACGATTTTGAGCCTGCAATTGTTTGCTCGAAACAAAAAACAGACCCATGAAAATGAGAACAGTAATGAAATACTTGATATTCACTCTGGAATTAACGCTAAATTGTCGAATTTAGTACAAATTAAATCAATTTTCTTCCCATTTTTGGTTAATTATTTTCAATCCAATAAGAGCAAATGTTTCATTTTTCAAAAGGCAGTCTCACAAAAGCACTCAAACAAATGTTTAGGCGATTAAATGCACCTTACAAATTAAGTATCATCAACGAGCAAAATCTACAAGAGTCAATCACCATACTTCTTACCAAAAAGAGTCTTTATATTTTTGTGTCGAGTCTATTTGTGGCGTTTTTTCTATTATTCTCCGTACTCACATTATTTACACCTTTAAAATATTACTTACCTGGTTTTAAAAATGATATTTCACGCAAAGAAATGATACGTCTCCAGAAGCTTTCCGACTCTCTTTTGATATTGCACACCCAACAAGAACAATTTATCTTTAATCTCATTCAAGTAAGCAATGGCGGGTATATAAAAACCAAAGACACCCAACGACTCAGCCAAAAGGAAATTTCTCTTGCAAATCAACTCAATGGTTCAAGAATAGACCGTGCGAGTCGCTACGACTACTTAAAAAGTATAAAACGAGATTCCTCTCTATGGAAACAAGATTCACTTCAAACCAAGTCAAAGCAAGATGAAAAAGTGAATTCCGAAAAATCAGAAAAAATATTGAAACAATTAAAAAAAGATAGCATAAAGCTAGTATCAGATGGAATGAAACATTAAATTTGTGAAACTTTTTAAAAAAACATAATATGTCTATATTTTCAAGTCATAAAGAAACCAAAGAAACACCCCCTGTAAATACTTACACACCGCCAGTAACGCCTTCTCCGCAAGCACAAAACAGTTATGCTGCGTCAAGTAACAATGCTTATTCACAATCATCGGCAGTAACGTCTATTTCAGAGGGCACATCGCTAGAAGGACAAATAAAAATTGAAGGTGATATTAAAATTGAAGGTATTGTAAAAGGCACAGTTACCTCGAAAGGCAGAGTTATTATTTCTCCTTCTGGTAAAGTAGAAGGCGATATTATTTGCCAAAATGCGGATATTTCGGGTCATGTAAAAGGTAAACTTAAAATCGCAGATATTTTAATGTTGAAAGGCAATGCAGTGATTGATGGTGACATTCATACAGGTAAATTAATGATTGAGAGCGGCGTAAAATTCAATGGCAATTGCAGTATGGGACAAACAGCGCCAGTCGCGCAAGCACCTACCCCACCGCGTGTTGAAGCCACACAGAAAGTAAATATTGACTTACATGCGTAATAACGAATTGATGAAGTATGCCGGTATGGCTACCCAATTTATGGCCACTTTAGGAGTGGCTTTTTTTTTGGGAATTAAAATAGATAAATGGAGTAATTTAAATTTCCCCATAGCAACTATTTGCCTACCTCTACTCATGTTGATTTATATGCTTTGGAAAATTGTAAAAGAATCGAATACTCAAAAATGAAACATAAATTTTATCTAGTCTTTGGCATAACGAGCCTTTTTCTGCTCGTGCTTAATTATCTATTATCTCAAGAAGGAGGTTTGTTTGATAGAAATATTATTATGTATGGAAGCTTATTTTTAGCGACAATCTCCCTTGCTTCTTATTCATTCACTGTGCAATCTATCACGCATGAAAATCCGAATAAATTTGTAAGGGGCGTGATGGCAGGTACCATGATAAAATTGTTTGCTTGTATTGCAGGAATTGGCTTAGCTCTTTTTTTATTGAAGGGTAAAATTCAAAAAGAAGATATATTTTACTTAATGTTTGTCTATGCGATTTACGCTATTATCGAGGCGGTTACTTTATCGCAATTGAATAGAAAAAAGCAATAATTAAGGTCGAAAAGTAGCTAAGAAAGTTTTTATTTTTTCTTGTAAAGTCTTACTTACCGGAACAATTGGCAATCTAAATTCGTTCAAACAAATACCCATCTCACTTAAAACAGACTTCACACCAGCAGGGTTTCCTTCTTCGAATAAAAGATTAATGCCATCCAGTAATTCGTATTGAATAACTTGGGCCTCTTTAAATTTATGCGCAAGACTTAATTGTATCAGCTCACAGAATTTATTGGTGTAACAATTCGCGGCGACCGAAATTACACCATCGAAACCTAACGCAATTTGAGACATCACTAAATCATCATCACCGCTTAAGACTAAAAAATTATCAGGTTTGCCCTTTACTAATTCCATGCTTTGCACCATGTTGCCGCTTGCCTCTTTAATACCAATTATATTTTTACATTCACGCGCCAACTGCAAACTTGTTTCGGCGAGCATATTGCTTCCAGTTCTACCTGGTACATTATATAAAATGATTGGCTTGGTCGTGTATTTATCTAACTCTTTAAAATGTGCTACAATACCACTTTGTGAAGGTTTATTATAGTAAGGCGAAACGCTTAAAATTGCATCCACATTGGTTAAATCATAGGTGCTTAATTGCGCTATCGTTTCCGCAGTATCATTACCCCCAACGCCTAATACGATAGGAAGATTTTTTATGTTATACTGCGTGACAGCCTTTAGTATTTCTTGCTTCTCGGCAAAATTTAATGTGGGCGTTTCCCCTGTAGTTCCTAATACAACCAAATAATTTACGCCATGATTGCTTACATGATGAACCAATTTTTCAAGGCTCGGAAAATCAATAGATTTGTTTTGAAGAAATGGTGTAATCAAAGCCACACCTGTACCTCTAAATTTGTTTACGTTCATAAGGCTTTAATTTTAATAATTCATTGATCTTTTTGATCATCAATTCTACACTTGGTTCTTGCTCAATAGGTAATAATAAATCTGAACAAGATTTTAATTCATCATGCAATAAACCCACTCTGCACTTCGCATGCGAACATGTTGCCACATAAATAAGTTGAGGCGAGGGTTGAATAAATAAATTGAATAACAAATCATAACGCTTTACCATGAATCTATCTGTACGTGGACTATTCGGCATCATACTTTTATCTAAATCATCCCAAGAAAAAGATTGTAAATAAATATTATTCTCTCTCTCTTTTTTATCAATAAATAGCAACACGTCACATTCATAGCCTAACCTTTCAAGTTCCTTTTTGTAATTCGAAATTACTTCTTGTGAATCATAATCGGTAAAATAGCATAAAATACCAA
>JBIIJE010000174.1:0-3144 GCA_044234005.1 Chitinophagaceae bacterium
ACAATTTTGCTAAAAGGCATATCTTTTTCGGTGACACCTTTTTTAACATCAAAGGCTTCATAATGTTGAGTGCCAAATAAAAAAATTACAATGCCTATAAACATACCAACGCCTGCTGACATGAAAGCCCATTTCCAACCTAACATAATTTGTAAGGCTGCACCAAAAAAATTACAAATGAAAGCACCAATATTAATGCCCATGTAAAATATATTGTAACCAGCATCTTTCATATGCTTGTGCTCATCTGTTGAATAGACATTGCCAAGTAAGGTTGAAATATTCGGCTTGAAAAATCCGTTTCCAAAAATGACGAGCGTCATGGCTAGATATAACATTGGTTTTGAATGAATACCCATTAAACAATAACCAACACCCATAAGTATTCCACCAAAAACAATTGATTTCTTATAACCGAAGTATCTGTCTGCAAGTAGACCTCCCAAAAAAGGAGTTAAAAATACCAACGCAATAAAAGTACCATATAAATCTGCGGATTCTGCCTCAGTCATAGCAAAACCATCTTTTACATCCTTGAGATATAAAGTGAAAATGCCAATCATTAGATAGTATCCAAATCTCTCCCACATTTCAGAGAAAAATAAAAAAGGTAAAGCTTTTGGGTGCTTAGTTTTTATTGCATTCATTCGACTAAAATAGTTCAGAAAACCTAAATTCACAAATTGATTAGTTTTTCTTCTATAACGAATAATTATTTATTGAAAAGAATACGATTGTATTGGTATAAATTTGCGAATAATATTTAACCATGCTTGATTTTTTAATACCCTTGTTATCGCTTATCGCTTTGGAAGTTATTTTAGGTATTGATAATATTATTTTCATTTCTATACTAGCCGATAAGTTACCTGCGGAACAACGCAGTAGACTTAGATATTGGGGAATAGGTTTAGCTATGCTCATGCGTTTGATATTACTTGCTTTTATTTCTTGGATTTTAAAACTAGATACAACGCTTTTTACATTCCTTGATATCGATTTTACTGGTAAGGGACTAATACTCATAGCGGGTGGTATTTTTCTTATTTATAAAGCCACGAAAGAAATCTATCTTAAAACAGAAGCGGTCAATGAACAGGGAATTGTAAGTAACAAACCAGCCTCTTTCTCAAAGTTATTAGGAGAAGTTATTATATTAGATTTAGTATTTTCGATTGATTCAATAATCACTGCAGTTGGCATGGTATCAGAGTTGTGGATCATGTACACTGCTGTAACTACTACTGTGCTTATCATGCTTGTTGCGGCTAAACCAATCAGTGAGTTTATTCGCAAGCATCCTTCATTTAAAATTTTAGCACTTTGCTTCTTACTCATTATTGGCATAGCTTTAGTAGCTGAAGGTTTTCATGTGGAAATACCTAAAGGGTATATATACTTCGCGATGGCTTTCTCATTCCTCGTTGATATTATTCAAATGAAAACGATAAAATCAAAGTCTATCAAATAGAAATTATACGCAAGTAATGTTTACTGCAGTTAAATATTTTTTCTTTTAAAAATTTGCTTTCAACCCTGCGTTAAATGACAATGGCATATTGGGTCTATAGCCTTGTGGAAGATTAGCTATAATTGCTTTATTGTTGAGAAGGTTGTTGATGGTAGAAAATACAATAAACATTTTTGATAATTTATAGTTGGCGCTTACATCGATAATCAAAAATCCATTTAATGTATTTACATCAGTATATTTTTCTTGGTGATTCGGCACAATCAAACTCGATTGCCCTGGCTTGGTTCTTGTATCGCCTGTATAACGACATAAGAGTGTTGTATTAAATTTTTTATTTTCGAATCCAATACTTGTAGTGAATAAATGGGGTGTGATAAAAGGAATATAATAGCCTTTGTTGATGGTACCCGTTCCCCAATCACCGCCACCATTTACAAAGGTTTCCTGAAACATAGCGCTTGTGTATGTGTAAGCGATATTAATTGGAATTTTAATTCTAGAGTACGCTTTATTTTTGTGAAGCAAATTGTAAGTAACATGAATTTCAAAACCTTTAATTTTTGCATTTCCAGCATTAAATAAATCTCCTGTGCCTGCCCCACCACCTGAAATATTATCTGAACCAAGAATATTATCGTAATCATTTAAAAATCCAACAACTTGCCCACTAAAACCACTTTTTTCGACACGATAACCCAATTCATAATTAATCGATTCTTCAGCATTTGCCTGACCTGTTGTAGAGCTTACGGAAGGCACTCCAGGAGGAGAAAAACCTTTATGAATTCCAGCAAAGACGCTCATGTATGGGTTGATTTCGTAGTTTGCACCAATACCAGGTAATAATATTGATAGTTCATTTTGCGCCGACTTTAAAGCTGTTCCTAATCTAGCATTATCCTCAGTACCATAATTTTGGAAATCTAAATGTATTTTCTCATAGCGTATACCAGGACTTAATTTTAGTCCCTTGTAGCTTACATCATAACTTATAAACGTGGCCAAGCTATTTGCATTTCTAACTTGATTCTCTTGATTGCCTTTTACTCCTGCATCAGTTTCTACCAAGGTTCCATTTGTCATTTGGTAGGTAGCGAACGTTGCGTATCTATCAGCTCGATCTTGATGATAGCGAATACCGAGCTGTAATTTATGATTTAAATCACACGTATTGAATTGATAATCTGCATTCGTTTGTACACCCAGTGCTAGAAATGTCCTAGGTGCATTTTGATAAATAATTTCCCCATTCGCAATTCCTTTCATTATTTGATAAGACGTGGCATGAGTAGCAGGATCGCCTAAAATATTATTAATGCTTTGTCCGCCAAATGTATTTGCTCTTGCCCAATCTCTGTATGTGTTATTTTGATAAAATGTGGTATGGATAGATAAATTCTTTACTGGGATTATAGCATGGTTTAAAGAAACATGATTATGCTTTAAGTCTAGCTTATCTTTTTGTGTGCCTGAATATCTTAAAAATGGATTCCTTTTATAATCTTCATAGATAAGCCCTAGATAGGTCTCGTTACTCTCTTCGGTCGCATTTACATACTTTACAGAAAGTGCTTGATAAATTTTTGCCTTTTCATCCGTATGCCATCGTAATTTTAGCATTACATCTCTTCTGTCAAAACCAGTATTAGCACCATTGCTTAACTGTTTGA
>JBIIJE010000085.1:0-11969 GCA_044234005.1 Chitinophagaceae bacterium
ATCATCAATACTATTGAATATCGGCAATCTTACTATTTGGTCACTTTCTAATGAATTACCTTGTCTATTAAAATAAGAGCTTAGTAGTACACCTACAATAACAACAATTAATTGCCCAGGTAAATATTTGAAAAGTTTAATTCGTTTGATGAATTGGGTTTCAAATAATATTAAAATTAGTATGCCAATGACGCCAATCATGGCTGCGTTGAAACTAATATGATTGAAGCTTTCAATAATTTCAGAAAAAGTATTCTGACCGTCTGGTTGCTGAAATGATTCATCGCCTTCAGGGTCTTTATCCCAACCAATTAAATGAGGAATTTGTTTGGAAATAAGCAATATGCCAATAGCACTTAGCATCCCTTTTATGACTGCATTCGGTACATAATCTCCAATGATACCCCAATTTAATTTTCCCATCACAATTTGCAGAGCTCCTGCTATAATTGTAGAAACAAGAAAAACTTCAAACAAGCCAAGTTTTAAAATACCCGCTGCTACAACCGCTGTGAGTCCTGCAGCAGGTCCACTAACGCTTGTATGACTTTTGCTAACAGCACCAATAATAATGCCTCCGATAATACCCGCTATAATGCCAGCTAATGGATTCACAGGGTTTTCGATAGGTTTCGGTCTGGAAGCTTGGAATGCTTGATATTCAGGTAAGGACTGTACGTTTGTTAATTGACTTACTTTGTCAAGTAACACTGTTTCCGCTGTTAATTCACTAGATGCTTGCTTCGGATTGCTTGCCTGAGCAATACCCAAGCAAAGAGGTAGTGCCACAAGGAATACCACAATCCCCGCGATAATATCATCTTTTAGCGTGTTTATGTCAGAAATTTTTGGCAGCATGAAGTAAATATATTCCACAACAGGCACTACCAATATTATTTATTCATTTTTTTTTTAGTAATTAAAATTATTAATTATTAAACTTTCAGTAATTATTGAAAGAAAGTTATATTTGCATTATGAAATTACAAGAAGCAAAAGAACAATTTATTCAACTTTGGGGTGTATTGGGTACTAGTTGGGGGATTAATAGAACAATGGCGCAAATACATGCACTTTTATTAATTTCTCCTACTGCTTTAAGTACAGAAGATGTCATGGCGCAATTATCCATTTCGCGTGGTAACGCAAATATGAATTTGCGAGACCTAATGACTTGGAATTTAATTTACAAGGAGTTGAAGCAAGGGGAACGTAGAGATTTTTTTAGAGCGGAAAAAGATATTTGGGAGGTTGCTAAAAGAATTATCAAAGAACGTAAACGTAGGGAAATTGAGCCTCTTATGCAGGCTTTGGTTTCATTCAACAATTTGAGTGATGATAAAAAAAATCCAGAAGTAAAAGCATTCTTAAAATCTACTTCCGACATTAATCATGTTGTAGGAAAAATGGACAATGCTGTGAGTACATTATTGCAAGTGGAGGAGTCAAAATTGGCAGGTATTTTATTCAGTATCTTGAAAAAATAGAAATGAACCTATGCTTATTATATTATTAAATCTAAATTTATACTATTATGAAAATGCTTAAAAATCATTCGCTTTTATTTGATAGAGATTGCCCACTTTGTCATTTATATACAGGCGGTATGATTAAATACAAGATGTTAGATGAACATGGAAGAATAGCTTTTCAAGATATTGATGAAAGTAAATTTCCTACTGTAGATTTTTATTTGGCTCGTAACAAAATAGCTTTGGTAAATCGTGAGAATGGCGAAGTAGTTTATGGGGTTGACAGCCTCACAAAAGTATTAAATCATAATTTCCCATTCATTGGTTTTTGTATGCGCATCAAACCAATTTATATGTTTTGGGAGCAAGTCTATAACTTCATTTCATTCAATCGAAAAATTGTAATACCTATTTCATGCAACAACAGCGGAAGCTGCAATCCAAGTCGCAGTATGTTTTGGCGTACTTTTTTTATTATTTTTTGTGCTTTAGTGGTGAACTTAATTGTTGGTAATTATTTCAAGCAACATGTTTCGAATTACTATACTGGAAATCTTGCTTGGGGTGATTTACTTATTTTTATGGGACAACTTATCTTTCAATACATCATCTGTAAATTAGTGAAAGAACCTAATATATATGATTATTTAGGACATGTATCCTTTGTTTCGCTATTAGGCGCTTTCATCTTGCAAGGATTTCATTGGGGTTTAAATTTATTATCCTTACTGCCTGTTCAAATTGAGTTCTTACAAATATTCTGTTACGGAATCGTATTTGCATGGATGTTTATGGAACATCGCAGAAGATTACAAATAGCTAATATGAATGGATGGCTTTCATTTACATGGGTACTCTATCGGATAATTGTTTATCCCTTTGTATTTAAAGCATTGGCCTAAAGATTCCTTACTGTGATTTCTAAAATACGACCTCGTAATTTAAAATCTGATCGAAAATAGGTAGGTAGTTAATGTCAGATCCTTTTTCGATGAATTAGAAAGTGCTTTTAGAAAAATTTTTATTCACTAATAATTTGGATATCTACTAAACTTTTGCTTTCAAAGTTGAATAGAGAAGTTCATCATGGAAACACTCCTGAATGTATGCAATATTCCTTGTAATGATTCTTTGGGATAATCTTAGGTAATTATCTAAAATCTTCACTTCGCAATTCATCCCACCTGAGTTAATAATCCAATCACGTGACTTGCAGCAAGTATTGTCGATTTAACTGTGGGTTTCCAAGTAATACTTCTTCGTCCGAAATTAACTATTCTCTTCAATTTAGAACTCAATCGTATTCGTAATCCTTGATTTGAGTGTATTATTTCGTATGATATCAACTTAACGCCTCTCTTATTTTATCAAAAAAGCTCTTATCTGATTTATTGACATCAGGGCGGAAGTTAGGAGATTGGCTCAGTTTTTCCATCATGGCTTTTTCTTCGTTACTTAAATGTTGGGGTGTCCACACATTTATATTAATAAGTTGATCTCCCTTATCGTAACTATTTACATTAGGAAAGCCTTTGCCTTTTAATCGTAAAATTTTACCTGCTTGTGTTCCTGCTGGAATTTTTATTTTGGCTTTACCAGTCACAGTTGGTACTTCTACTTCTAAGCCCATAACTGCTTCAGGAAACGAAAGATGCAATTCGTATAAAACATTATTACCTTCTCGAATCAAGTCAGGGTGTTTTTCTTCTTCAATCACAACTAATAAATCACCTGGAGGTCCGTTTCTTTCTCCGACATTACCTTTGCCACTTACGCTCAATTGCATGCCTTCTTGCACGCCACTTGGGATATCAAGACTAATTGTATCTTCTCCATATACGCGCCCTTCCCCTTTACAAGATGTACATTTGTTTGCAATTTGAGTTCCATCGCCATTGCAAGTTGGACAAGTAGTTACAGTTTGCATTTGACCTAGAAAAGTATTCTGAACTCTTCTTACTTGGCCAGAACCATCGCAGGTTCCGCAGTTTTGTATAGAAGAATTATCACGTGCGCCGCTTCCACTACAACTTGTACATTTTACATGTTTTTTTACTTTGATTGTTTTGTGAGCGCCTTTAATGACTTCTTCGTAGTTCATTTTTATTTTTACCCGAAGGTTTGATCCTCGTGCGCCACCGCCTCGAGTTCTGCCTCCACTTCTTCCTCCTCCTCCAAAAAAACCTTCGCCAAATACATCCCCGAAATTTTCAAAAATATCTTCCATGCGCATACCGCCGCCACCAAATCCACCACCAAATCCACCACCTCCAGAAGCACCTCCAACACCCGCATGGCCGAATTGGTCATATCGTTGCTTCTTTGTTGCATCACTTAGCACTTCATAGGCCTCTGCAGCTTCTTTAAATTTTTCCTCTGCTGATTTATCACCTGGGTTTTTATCTGGGTGAAATTGCATCGCAACTTTTCGATAGGCTTTTTTTATCTCATCCGCCGAAGCTGATTTACTAACACCTAATATTTCATAAAAATCTCTTTTTGACATCGTATTATTTCTTTTTTATGGCATCTGTCTTCTTCATCTTTTTACTTAAAACTGTTTGCGCTTTTTTAAGTCAACCCATTTTACCTACAACTACCTTAGCATGGCGTATGAGTTTATCATTTAAGGTATATCCTTTTTGTAGTTCATCCATTACTTTCCCTTCCATTTCAGGTGAGCTCGCAGGAATTTCTGTTACCGCTTCATGTTTCTCTACATCAAATACTTCACCAATACTATCAAAAGCTTTTAATCCTTTGCTTTGTAAAGCATGTTTCAATTTATTAAAAACTAGCATCATGCCTTCTTTTACGGCCTCAATATCACTTGCAGTTTCTAACTGCTTTTCAGCGCGTGACATGTCATCCATCACATCTAGCAATGGCATCATTACATCTTTTCCACCAGTTTGAATCACTTCCATCTTTTCCTTGAAAGAACGTTTTTTGTAATTGTCAAACTCTGCAAATAGACGCATATACTTATCTTTCCATTCAGCCAATTCTACCTCAAGTGAATTCGACGACTCATTATTTAATGTACTGTCGGACAAATCGGCTTGTAAATCCTCGTTTTCTGACAAATTTTCGCTATTATTATTAATTTCTGCCTCAGCTTGAAATTCTATATTCTCATTTTCAGGGCTTGCTGACTTGTTTTCCTGCATTTTATTTCATTTAATCAACAATTCACTTCAAGTATTTTGCCAAGTATTACATTCCCGACAAATTGACACATAGAAATACGATTGCGTATGCCTTAATTAGATAAAGAGCCACTTTTATTTCGGAATGAGATAATGAATGAAATATCTCGCTAGTTTTAATAACCAGTTGATTTGCAAACTAGAACAATCTGTTAACTGAATTTAAAATTTGTGCTTACAAATCTTATCACCTCCATTGGCGAAGGACTGAGGGGCAGGTAATGTGTATTGGCTTCCTGTGCTTTATCTTTGAAAAAATATGTTTAGTATTGTAAAGGCACAAGTTGGCATCTCCCAATCTTCAAATTCCCTCATCTCCAAATTTCCACATCTCCAAATTTCCAAATTCTCAAATTACTTGATTCCCACATTGCTTTGTACATTTGCGAAATGCGTAATATTAAAATTATTGAAGTAAAATCGGAAATAGGAGCAGGTACAAGAGGTGCGAGTTTGGGCATTGATGCCTTAAAAATAGCTGCCTTGGATTTTATGAGTAATTTTTTCGTGAATTTTCCGAGTGAATCAGTCGAAACAGAAAATACACTTCTCTATGAACCAGTGGAGAGCCCTTATGCAAAACGTATTAAAGGCGTTAAGACAACTTACGAGCGCGTCTCAAGTGCAGTTCATTCGAATTTAAAATCGGGTTTATTTCCACTCATATTGGCTGGAGATCATAGCAGTGCTGGTGGTACTATAGCAGGAATCAAAATGGCAAGACCGAAGAATAGGTTAGGCGTTATTTGGATAGATGCGCATGCGGATATTCATTCGCCCTACACAACACCTAGTGGAAATATGCATGGCATGCCTATAGCCATTTCGTTGGCTGAGGATAACTTGGATTGCCAGGTCCATCAGCCTGATGCGAACACAGTGAAGTTGTGGGATGGTTTAAAAAAGTTGGGTGGTATAAGCCCCAAAATTTTACCCCAAGATATTGTTTACATAGCGGTTCGTGATATAGAAAAAGAAGAAGATTATATTCTTAAAAAATTGGGCATCAAAATAATTCCAGTATCCGAGGTTAGAAAAAAAGGAACTGAACATGTTGCACGGCAAGCTTTGTTGCATTTAAAAGAATGTGACGATATTTATGTTTCATTTGATGTCGATAGTTTAGATAGTAGCATTTCCAGAGGTACGGGTACGCCTGTTCCCAATGGTCTAAAAGAACGCGAAGCAGAAGATTTATTAGCAAGTCTTATGCAAAATCATAAAATATGTTGTTTTGAAATCACAGAAGTGAATCCAACATTAGATAAAGAAAACTTAATGGCAGAGATTGCGTTCAATATATTGCAACGCTCAGTCAATATTTTGCTTATGAACTAATTTTGAATAATGAACGCCTATCGTAACTTATGTTACTTATTTCCGAATCTTTCAAATTGATTTTGGGAAATTATAAATATTAAATATTAAAAATTATATTTACCCTTTCAGTGTTTCAAGTCAACCTGATTTTATCATTCAATGAAAATTCTTAACCCGGCATTAAAAGGTTTGATTAAGCTTCGATGGAATTCTATCGATAATTTTTTACTGAATCCTGAAACCACTCAAACGATGCTTTTCAATTCACTTATACATAGTGGACAATTTACTGAATTCGGTAAGCAATATGATTTTCAAAATATTAATAGCATTAAAGAGTTTAAGAAGAATGTCCCTATCAGTAATTATGATGATTTAAAGCCTTATATCGAACGAATGATGGAAGGAAATCAAAACGTATTATGGGATACACCCATCACGTGGTTCGCCAAATCGAGTGGAACCACAGCCGATAAAAGCAAGTTTATTCCAGTAAGTAATGAAAGCCTAGAGCAAGGGCATTACAAGTCGGCAAAAGATTTATTGGCCTTATATTATCGAAATTTCCCACAATCGGGAATTATGACAGGTAAGTGCCTAACCTTGGGTGGAAGCCATCAAGTGAATCAATTAAATACAGATTCTTATTATGGCGACTTATCAGCAGTTATGATACAAAATTTATCTTATTTCACTCAGTTGATTCGTACACCCGATTTATCTATTGCATTAATGGATGAATGGGAGGCTAAAATACAACGCATGGCAGAAAGTACCATTCAAGAGGATGTGACTATGATAGCCGGTGTACCAACTTGGACATTAGTATTAATTAAGAAAATATTTCAAATGACGGGTGCAACTAACTTGCAAGAAGTATGGCCCAATTTGGAATTATATATACATGGAGGTGTCAATTTTGTACCTTATGAAGAACAATTTAAAGTCTTGATTCCTTCCAAGAGTATGAATTATCTTGAAACCTATAACGCTTCAGAAGGTTTTTTTGCGGCACAAGATGTCATCGGGCGAGATGGTATGTTACTCTTACTCAATCATGGTATTTATTACGAGTTTATGCCGATGGAAGAAATAAGCAAAGAACACCCCGAAACATTAGATCTAGAAAATGTAGAAGTAGGGGTTAATTATGCATTGGTAATCACAACGAATTCTGGCTTATGGCGTTATGTTGTAGGTGATACAATTCAATTTGTTAGTACCAATCCGTTTCGAGTAAAAGTTTCTGGCAGAATAAAGCATTTTATCAATGCCTTTGGTGAAGAATTGATAGTAGATAATGCTGATTATGGTATCAGTAAAGCTGCTAAGCTTACGCAAGCTAACGTGAGCGATTATACCGCTTGCCCAATTTATTTTTCCAATGAGAGTAATGGTGCACATGAATGGGCTATTGAGTTTTCGCAAGACCCCAGTGATATCGAGCAATTTAGAAGAATATTAGATGAAAGTTTGAAAGAAGTAAACTCTGATTATGAAGCCAAAAGGCATAAAGATATTGCGCTCAGATTACCCAAAATAAATGTTTTGCCGCAAGGTACCTTTAACAACTGGCTTAAATTTAAAGGTAAATTGGGCGGTCAGCATAAAGTTCCTCGATTGAGTAACGATAGAAAGTTGATGGATGAAATTTTGGCTTTTGCCATGTCCGAAACAGCTGTAGGTTAACCTGCGACCATTGCAAAAGTTAACTTGCAAAAAAGTTAGAGGCTTTCAAATTTTTTAGAAATGAGTAATCGCATTGATAATGAAGCGATAAAAAATTTGAGTCACGAAGAAATTTATAGCCAATTGACAATTTTTCTGAATCTCATTAAGTTTTGCAATGGTATCAATCTGTAAATTCTAATGTCGCATAGTGAATTGATAGATGTAATTGCTATACTTTTGTGATATGCCATTAGTTACATTCACTTCCGATTTGGGTATGCAGCAATATATCCTCTTAGGTGCTAAGGCAAAGTTGTTGACAGCTTTTGAGGGCTTACAAATATTGGATATTACTCATGAGTTGAAGCCTTTTAACTTGCAGCAGTCTGTTTATGTTTTCAAACAATGTTATAGGTTATTTCCTGCAGGAAGTTTTCATTTTCTATTGCAAGATTTATACGCAAGTAAATCCAAGCAGTTGCTGTATGTAAATGTGAATCAACAACATATATTTTGTGCAGATAATGGATTTCTTACCATGTGTTTTGATGATCAACCTTTGCAAATTTTTAAATTAGACGAGACTCCTATTCCATATAATATTCAAACTGTAGTTGAGACTTTTATTAATCAAATGAATTTTATTTTGCACCAAAATGATATTGGATTGTTGAATGTGAATGTGAATGAAATTATGGTAATGCACGCGAATAAAGCGGTGCAAAGAGATGATGAATTAGATGCGCAAGTTTTACATATAGATAGATTTGGAAATGTGGTACTGAATGTTACATTGCAGCAATTTGAGCAAGCTAGGGCGGGTCGAAATTTTAGTGTTGTATTTATGCGAAACGAAGAAATAACTAAATTGAGCGAGCATTACTATGATGTGCCTCCAAATGAGAAGCTTTGCTATTTTAATGTAGCAGGTTATTTAGAGTTGGCTGTGAATAAAGGAAGTGCCGCTGACTTATTTGGTTTTCGTGAAACTGGTGACCGAAGTTTGTTTTACCATCATATCAAGATAAAATTTACATGATACGTATTGTGAAGTTGACGTTTAAAGAGGAGCATATTCTAGATTTTAAACTTTTATTCGAAACTAGGAAAGAGCTAATTCGAACACAAGAAGGTTGCTCTCACCTAGCCTTATGGCAAGATAACAAAGAAGCTCGTATTTTTTACACGTATAGTATTTGGCATGAAGAACTTGATTTAAATAGGTATCGTGATTCAGATTTATTCAGTGATACATGGACAATAGTCAAGCAGTGGTTTGCAGATAAACCTATCGCATTTTCGGCAAATGAAATTATTTCTCTCTCATGACACAAATATTTATTTCTGAACAACTAAATTCGTTTGAAGCGTTTTTGAAAAGTATGAATGCAAGTAAGTTTGTTTTGCTTGCCGATGCAAATTCCAACGGATTTTGTATACCTGTTTTACGGAGGAAAATAGAAAGTCTTCAATTGGCACATCGTGTTATTATTCCGCAAGGTGAATTAAATAAAAATTTAGCTATAGTTGAACTCATCTGGAGTGAATTAATCGATTTGCAAGTTGACAGGAATACTATTCTCATATGTGTAGGAGGCGGTGTGGTATGTGATTTAGGTGGCTTTGTTGCTTCTACTTTCAAACGAGGCATTCGTGTTGTATATATACCAACTACTTTATTGGCTATGGTCGATGCTTGCTATGGTGGGAAAACTGGATTTGATTTCGCAAGTATCAAGAATTTGATTGGGACATTTTATCATCCCGAAGCTATTTTCATGGATACTGATTTTTTACAAACACTTTCGCATCGAACTTTAGTAAGCGGTGTCGCCGAAATGATAAAACATGCTTTAATCGCGGATGAAAATAGTTGGAATCGGATGCAAACTTATGTGTTAAATGATTTTATAACTACCGATGCTCTCTATAAATCATTGCAGATTAAGCAATCGCTTGTGGATGAAGATATGCTAGATGTGGGTGTACGCATGAAATTGAATTTTGGTCATACGGTCGGTCATGCTATAGAAAGCTCTTCACTTCTAACAAATACACCGCTTTTACATGGTGAAGCTATTATGCTTGGGATGCAAGTTGAAATAAGACTCAGTGAAATTTTGTTTGGTTTCGATGTGCAGGTTGGTAAGCAATTTAATATTTTAATGATGAAGTTTTTCCCCGATTTGCGCTTTGCAAATGATACGAATAACATCTTATCATTTATTATGCACGATAAGAAGATTAAAGATGGAAATATTCAAATGAGTTTATTAAAAAGGGTAGGTGATTGTGAAATTAATGTTCCGGTTTCTTTGAAATTAATACGTGAATCCCTGTTGTAAGATGCAAATTAAATTTAATCAATCGAGCCTAGAAGGAGAAGTAAGCTTACCTGCTTCCAAGAGTATCAGTAATCGTATACTCATGTTACAAGCTTTGTGTGATGATCATTTTGAGATTCTGAATCTGGCTGAATCCAGCGATACGAAGATTTTACAGCAAAGTCTGATAACTTTACTTAATAGCGATGAGAAGTTTATAGATATAGACCTATTTGATGCGGGCACGCCATTTCGATTTTTAACTGCTTTTGCATGTTTACTAGAAGGGCGAACTATTTATCTTCATGGCACAGAGCGTTTGCATCAACGACCCATAAAAGCACTCGTAGATGCATTACAACAAATGGGTGCTGATATTCATTTCGAGAAGCATGATGGCTTTGCTCCATTAGTAGTATATGGCGGAGGAATCAGAGGTGGGGTAGTGCGAATTACAGGTAATATTTCATCGCAATTTCTTTCTGCTTTATGCATTGTGGCACCTTCACTTGAATTTGGCGTGGAAATTGAAATTACAGAGGAAGTCATTTCAGCTCCTTACCTAGAAATGACCTTGGAGCTGATGCGACGTTTTGGTATTCACATCGGAATAAAGCGAAATTCATTCGATGAGATAAAATATGTAAAAATAAGTAGGCAATTGTTTGAAGGCGACATGTTTATAGTAAATGGAGATTGGAGTAGCGCAGTGTTTTTTTACGCTATGGCCATGTTGAGCGATACTGTAAATCTTAGGTTATGCGACCTTGAAATGGATGGCTTGCAAGGAGATGAATTGATATCAATAATTGCGAATGACTTTGGTATTGTCACCGAGCAAGAAGGGCTTGATATATTAATCAATCGATCGAGTTTGATGAACGAAAATTATGAATCTATTTATTCTTTTCAAAATTATCCCGATTTAGCGGTGCCTTTTATAGTTGCTTGTGCGATTAAGTATCCAAAATGCAAGTTTGAAGGGTTACATCATTTAGCTTTAAAAGAGAGTAATAGGATATTAGCATTACAAAATGAGTTAGAGAAAGTTGGTATTGAGTTAAAGTATGAGAATAATTTATTAAGCATTTCTCACCTTGATTTTATAAACAGAAAAGGCTCCGTTCATTTTAAAAGTTATGAGGACCATCGCATAGTAATGGCGTTAAGCTTATTTGCTTTGGTTGGCTTTCGAGTTGAGTTTGATAAGGGCGATTGTGTCTCTAAATCATTTCCGAATTATTTTCGGGAGCTAAAAAAAATAGGGTTTGAAATTATTGATTAATTCAAACCCTATTTAAATATTATTTATTTTCTAGATGCTCAAAGTTGCAAGCACTTCGTTCATACTTCTTACTGCATCAGCCGATTTGTTGAAAGCAGTTTGTTCTTCATCTGTTAATTTGTAATCCACAATTTTTTCCCAACCATTTCTTCCAATCACGACAGGTACACCTAAACAAATGTCCTTTTGACCATATTCTCCGTCTAGCGAAACACAACAAGGCATTAAACGCTTTTCATCACGAACAATAGCCTCAACGAGTAATGCTCCGGCTGCACCTGGCGCGTACCAAGCACTTGTTCCTAACAAATTGGTTAAAGTTGCGCCGCCAACCATTGTATCAGCAGCCACTTTTTTCAAGGTTTCATCATTTGCAAAATTTGAAATCGGCATACCCATATAGGTTGCTAAACGCGTTAGTGGAATCATGGTTGTATCTCCATGTCCACCAATAACAGTCGCTTGTAAATCGTTAGGACTGCATTCCAATGTTTGACTTAAATTGTATCTAAATCTTGCAGAGTCTAAGATACCACCCATTCCGATTACGCGATGTCTAGGCAATCCAGTGCTTTGTAAAGCTAAGTAGGTCATTGTATCCATTGGATTAGAAATCACAATGATGATGGCTTCAGGAGAATACTCCAAAATGCTTTTTGCTACCGTTTTTACAATACCCGCGTTGATG
>JBIIJE010000175.1:0-3091 GCA_044234005.1 Chitinophagaceae bacterium
TGAGTTCAGAAAGACTTCTTCCTTTCTTTCGCGCATATATTTTAGCAGGCTTCACAACTTCCTGCTCTAGTGTCAAAGTTAATTTCGTTATCATAGCACGTGTCAATTTAATTACAATTAGACGTATATAATATTAAAAAACGAATAAATTTTCTGTCGATCAAGGCTTGCTGCCAGGTAGTGAATAGAAAAACAAAACCTTAAAAAAATAGTCATCTCAATCTCCCAAAGCTTACAAAATGCTTTTTGTAATAGTTCTCCGATAACAAGCTAAGCACAACACCTTTGCTAGAGGAAGCATGCACAAATTTGTTCTCTCCTATATAAACGCCCACATGTGATATGCCTCTTCCATCGATGTTGAAAAAAACCAAATCTCCCACTTGCAATTCCTTGTCGCTAATTTTTGTTGCGGCTTCATATAAGGTCTTGCTCGTGCGAGGTGTGACTTTATTGTAAATCTCTTTATATAATTGAAACACCAACCCTGAACAATCTATTCCTTGGCGTGTATTACCGCCCAACTTATACGGTGCTCCCATCCAGGATTTTACAACACTTTGTAACTTATTTTCTTGAATCACATTCGGATTTGTAACTCTTTTACCTATATGGCAAGAAGTAATAGTCAGAATAAATAAGAAGAAAATTTTGACCCAATGATTCATAAAGGTACAGATGTAGAAGAATTCTTAAAACGACTAAACTGATACATTTACTTGATGTATAGCTGATGCAATCTCACGAATTAAATTTTCATTTTTTTCAATTGCATTACCCACTACAATCACATCTGCACCTGCTTTACAATTAAGATAAGCTTTTTCAGGATCAAGTATGCCTCCGCCCACAATTAATGGAATCTGGGTATGAGCAGATACTCGATGTATCATACTTTCACTAACAGCTTGCTTGGCACCACTTCCTGCATCCATATACAAGATGTGCTTACCTTGCATTTCACCTGCTAATGCAGTGCATAACGCTATATCATCCTTATCGTGCGGAATAGGTGCACTATGACTCATGTAAGAGACAGTAGTGGGTTTGCCTCCATCAACTACCATATAACCTGTCGATATAATTTCTAAACCACTGGCTTTCACCATAGGTGCAGAAGTAACATGTGCACCAATCAACAATTCAGCATTACGGCCAGAAATAAGTGACAAATAAAATAAGGCATCTGCGTATGGGCTTACTTGTGATGGGCTACCGGGAAATAATATTACAGGAATACTGCTTTCTAATTTGAAAGCTTCAATACATTCATCGAGGTGCTGGGTTACCATAAGACTACCACCCATAAACACATAATCAATTTGACTATCATTACACAACTTAGCGACATGCTTAACTTGCTGCAAATTAACCTTATCAGGATCAACAAGCACAGCAAATGCCTTGCGCTTCGTTTCACGTAATTGAATCAAACTTGAATATACTTTGCCTGCCTTCATCATGCTGACGACAAAGATATTTATTTATTTGAGATAGAAAAGCTAATGAGGAAATGAATTCCGACCCCGGCAAAGTTCGGCATCGCGTAAAATGAGATACTGCTGTTTCTCGAACTCGCGATGTGATTCATCAATTTAGATTTTCGTAATAAAGGGTTATAGTCAAACTTAAACCCAGATGTTGCTACAACTCCTCCTTACTTCTTCGTCGTACTGCGCGCTTTTCGTTAATTCGTTCCATAAACAAGACCGCAAAGCTACTCCTCAAAGCGAGGATCAAAGCGGCCTTTACGCTAGGACTAATACTGTTTACTTTTCGTTACTAATTAAAAAGGGAGCTTTACCATCTGTGATGATTACTTTGCTATTCGGTGATTTGGAGAGTTCCATGAACGCTTCGATACTTCTTATCTTGATAATCTCATTTGTCAAACCTTCTGAAATAATTTTCTGCGCATCACTGGTACCTTGTGCTTCAATAATTTTTCTATCTGCTTCAAGTTTTGCTTGCTTCAACGTGAATTCCATGCGCATAACGTCTTGTTCGGCTTGTAACTTTTGCTCGATAGATGATGCCAAACCTTGCGGCAACTGAATACTCTTCATCAACACAGCATCAATTATAATACCTTGTTTGTCTAGTGTTTCCATCATTTTAAGTCTAATGTCTTTCTCTATCTCCGCTCTCATGCCCGAATGCAAATCCTTCGCAAAATATTTCGAACAGATATCAGCCGAAGCCGATCTAAATACATTCGAGATGATAGGTTCAAAATCGACACCCAAATTTTTTATAATCATAGGTACTTGTTGCGCAGTAAGCTTATAAAGAATCGAGATTTGAGCGTTTATGCTTAATCCCTCTTTACTAGGAAGGCTTATTGAAAGTTCTAAATTATTAGTTTGAGTCGATAACTTAATCACTCGGCTTATAAAAGGGTTATAAACTACTGAACCTGGTTGATTAACTTTATTAGACAACTTGCCTAGTCTTTGCTTTACACCTACTTCTCCAGGTCTAATAACAGTGCAACTAGACATAATTACCGTGAATATAAGAATTAAAACGATTAGATTTTTCATAACTAAAAATTTGAAGTAAAATTAAAAAACTAATTTAATTCACTCCCAAATTTCTATAGATAATGTATAGATAAGGGCATTGACAGGTACTTCGCAATTCTTCTCACCGTATTGCCTACTTTTACCAAGTAGCAAGCTGATGGTAAGTTTGAAATACCTAGCTCATAGTTACTAGCACCCCCTTTGGCGCAAGAATGGGCGTTGCCTTTCTGCGACTGCCAACTTGTGCCTTTCCATTCAAATAATCGTCACTTACATTTTAATAATCAAATTCACAAACTATATAAATCATAAGCACAGGAAGCCAACGCACTTTACCTACACCTCACTCCTGCGCTGGTGTTTGTGGTTATATTTGCCCCAGTGGAAATAATTTTTATTCAATTTGTAAAGTAACGGCGGAGTCTCTGCCTCAGAATTTGCGAGGACAAAAAAATCGGAATCGGAGCAGAACCCCGCGGTATAAACCTTTACTCCTTCACCATCTTCTTCACCATCCCTCCCATCTTCAAATAATAAACACCTGCCGCTAACTCACTTATATCAAC
>JBIIJE010000086.1:0-11894 GCA_044234005.1 Chitinophagaceae bacterium
ATGAAATTTAAAAATTTAGAACACATCACTAGCATTAATTGTATATGATATGGGTGGTCAATAACCGCTTACGCAAACAGAGGAAATTGCTTTGAGTGATTATTTTAAGCATAGAAACTTAAAAACGGGAAAAAACACAAAACGAACTAATATATTTACACAAAACTTAGAAAAAGCATAGGATAAAAAAATTCTGTGCCCAACATTCGTTTTACGTAAACGCGGCAATCTGCCTACATAAACAATTTTATTTCTTCGAATTTTAGAACGGAACAAACTTTTCTACTTTCGAACCCACGCATTACTCATTGCTTAACGACGTTAACTGCTATTCACGCAGTCAGGTCAACAATATACTAACTAGATGAAATCAGAGAATTATATAATTTAAAGAATTAATTGTGTGACAACTAAGATTAGGCTAGGACTAGTTTTGCATCGTACTCAATCTTAAGCAATTGAAAGATGAAAAACTTATTTCTAAACTATTTTATATTCTTAACAACGATTGGCTAATAAGTTATAACTTCTTATGACAACAACAAGAAAACAACAGATTATAAAGCTGTAAAATGAGATACAGCTGAAACCATTCCGACCATAATTCCAGAATATAAAGTTGAAACTACATAAGAGAATTTGCATAATGATATTGATGGAGAAGCCTTTGAGGCAAAAACGATGTATCCTGGCTTTTTAAAAACTGCAGAAACAGCAGACAATCAAATTGCTTTTTTAAGTCTTACTTATGCCATGAAAACAGAACTAAAACATAAATTCTTTTTTGAACAAGCATTGGGTGACATTAACACCAATAAGTTAAACAGTTTGCCGTCTAAATATTTTGTTTGCCCTACTTGTGGCAACACATATGCAAATACAGCACCAAAACATTGCGACTTTTCTTTAACAGAGAGAGATAAATTTATCATATTTCAATAAAATCAACTAAAAATTAAAACAATGAAACAATTAGAGAACAAAGTAGCCATAATCACAGGTGGCGCGGGTAGCATAGGTAAAATAACTGCTAAATTATTCTTAGCAGAAGGGACAAAAGTTTTATTGGTGGATATGACTGAAACCTCGTTGAAAGCGGTTGTAAGTGAATTAGGAAGTAATAATGTAGCCTATTGTGTTGCTGATGTGTCAAAGGCAAAAGAAGTAGAGGACTACGTGAATGAAGCCGTAAAATTGTTTGGTAAAATTGATGTGTTTTTCAACAATGCAGGAATTGAAGGTGTGGTAAAACCAATTGTTGATTACCCTGAAGATATTTTTGACAAAGTGATTGCAGTAAACGTTAAAGGAATATGGTTAGGAAATAAATATGTATTGCCACAAATGAATGAAGGTGGAAGCATTATTTTAACCTCTTCAGTAGCTGGAATTTTAGGTTTTGCTGATTTAGGAGTATACGTGACGAGTAAACATGCTGTTGTTGGTATTATGAGAACAACAGCTATAGAAGCAGCTCCACATAGAATTCGGGTTAATTCTGTTCATCCTGCGCCAGTAAATAATAGGATGATACGTTCAATTGAAGAAGGAGCATCTGCTGGGTCTGGAGAAGAAGTGAAAAAACAATTTGAGGCAACTATACCATTAAAAAGATATGCTGAGCCCATTGAAATTGCACAACTGGTTTTGTTTCTTGCAAGCGATAATAGTCAATACATTACAGGCACCACCCAAGTAATTGATGGAGGTATGTGTGCACAATAATTATTTGAAATTGATAACTATTAATTAAATTTGAATAAACTAGTAAATTAAAATAATTATGAACCAAACACACCTTCACTTACTAATAACCCATCTTCCAATTTTTGGCTCTGTACTCGGCGGAATTGTTCTTGCATACGGACTTTGGTCTAAAAGTAACGATACGAAAATAGCTGCATACTTTCTTTTTATAATTTCCTCCATTGGATCTGGCATAGCTTATCTTACTGGCGAAGCAGCAGAAGAAACAGTTGAAAATATCCAAGGTGTTGTTGAAGCAACTATTAAACAACACGAAGAATTTGCACTATTTGCTTTAATATCATTAATCATATTGGGAGTAGTTTCTATTGCAGGTTTGTTTTTGACTTTGCGAAAATCTTCATTGACAAGAACATTAGCAATTATTATTTTATTCATTTCACTCATCAGCTTCGGACTAGTAGCAAGAACAGGATATTTGGGTGGGCAAATAAGACATACAGAAATCAATTCTACTACCAATCCTAATCTTACACCGAACGAAAATGAAGGTGATGATGACTAAATCAAAAACATGAAACTTCCAATTTTTATAAAACAAGTTTTACCCTTCCTATTTCTGTATTCATTAATGATTTTCATAACCATTATCATTGATTTTATTCTTCACTATTATCACTTATTTTTTGTAGGTCGGTATCTTGGTTTAATTGGCACTTGCATTATTCTTATTTCGTTTGTTTACTCATTACGGAAGCGAAAAATAATTCAATCTGGTTCTCCAAAAAAACTTTTAAAAATGCACGAATACCTTGCATGGATAGGTACAGTATTAATTCTTGTTCATGCAGGCATTCATTTCAATGCGTTGTTACCTTGGCTTGCAATTTTAATGTTGCTGATTAACGTAGCAAGTGGGTTGGTTGGTAAATTTCTGCTAAAAAAAGCAAGTTTATCATTGAGTATAAGCCGACAAGAGTTGATATCATCAGGAATGACTTTAGAAGAGGCTGATAAGAAACTATTTCTTGATACAATAACAGTTGACGCAATGAAAAAATGGAGAGTAGTTCACTTGCCAATTGCTTTTACGCTAGGCATTCTATCTCTACTGCATATCATAACAATTTTAATATTCAGCTAATGAAAAAGCTTTATATTCTCCTAGCAACTGGACTTGCCATTTTCCTCATTATACAATTCCCTCATGCAACTATTAATCCCGGGGAATTGTTGCAAGCACATCAAAAATTGAATAAAAAATGTCTTTCTTGTCATAAACCATTTGGTGGTATTGCCAACGAAAAATGTATTTCATGCCACAAACTAGCTGATATTGGAAAGGACAAAGTAGGTATCGAGAATAAACCCCTTTTTCACCAACAACTTTCCAATCAGGAATGTAGCTCTTGCCATTCCGAACATCAGGGTTTAATTCCTGAGCATGCTTTAAGTAGTTTTAAACATGAATTACTTTCAGCGACTACTATCAATAATTGTATTAACTGCCATAATAGGCCTTCCAACAATCTTCACACACAAGTTTCGACTAATTGCAACAATTGCCATCAAACCAAAAGTTGGAAAGGTTCAGCTTCATTTAATCACGAATTGCTTTTGAACAAAAGTAACTGTGCTTCTTGCCATCAAAAACCTAAAGATAATTTCCATAATACTATCAAGGATAATTGCGACAAATGCCACAGCACAAGTAAATGGGTGCCTTCAACTTTTGATCATTCCGCATATTTTACTTTAGACCAAAATCATAATACGACTTGTAACACTTGCCATTCAAACAATATTTACACTTCTTTTAATTGTTACGGTTGCCATGAGCATTCTGAAAGTAGAATTATTGCAGAACATAATGAAGAAGGAATTTATAATATCAGCAACTGTACCTCATGTCACAAAAGCGGCAACGAGCATGATATAAAAAATAATAATAAAAGCCTGAATGAGAATGAACGAAATAAAATTAAAGATTTTATTAAGTCTAATGACAAGAATGAAAAGAATGATGATTAACTGTGTACAATTAATTCCAAATCATTAAAACATTTTTATCAATGTCTTCAAATCATTTTAATATAGAAGGTTTAGATAACGAACAAGTAATACGAGCAAGGGAAAAATTTGGGCAAAACAAATTAGACTACAAAAAAGAAAGCAGTTTCTTAAATACTGTAAAACGAATTGCCAAAGACCCAATGATAATTTTATTATTGGTGACTTCTTCTATCTATTTTATTAGTAGCGAAACAGGAAACGGAATTTTTTTGTTGGCTGCTATTATCTTCATCACTTCTATTTCCTTGTATCAATTTTCTAGAAGTAAAAATGCTTTAGAAAAACACAAGGATTTTTCTCAACCTAATTGCAAGGTTATTCGCGATGATAAAATCAAAGAAATAAAAAGTGAAGACATTGTAATAGGTGACTGTCTGATGGTTGAAGAAGGCACCTCAATTACGGCAGACGGCACCATTATTCACTCAAACGACTTTTCAGTAAATGAATCTATACTCACTGGCGAATCGCTTGCAGTTTTCAAGGATAAAGAAAAAGAAGATAAATTTATTATAGCGGAACAATAATAGCCTGTGTTGTAAAAATCAGCAAGCCATATTTTGAATTTTTTAAAAAGTATTTTTTAGTTCTGTTGTTGGGGATTTGCATATCCCGTAACGTCATGCTTTGCCTAGAAGTAATTTTTATGGAACTCATTTCTGCCCTAAACCCTATAAGAACAAATAAAATAGAAGAATTGATACTGAAACTCAAAAATTATTTAAATATTGAAATTGTTACGCATAACATCCAACAAGCCCGACGTATTTCAGAAAAAGTAGCGTTTATGTATTTAGACGAATTAATAGAATTTGACAGTAGCGATACTATTTTTAATCATCTCAAAAATGAGTTAACGCAACGTTATATTGCAGGATATATTGGGTATAAAAAAAATCAGTTAATATAGACTTCTTGCTATAGTGGCTGTTTCGCGATTCGGTCTGACACAAAAAATATTCTTTTGGAAATACTTCATACTGCTGTACTTTAAATTCCGCAACAGCAGCAAGTGAAAAAATATTGCGTACAAGCTTGAACGTGGGCAAAATTGATATTTCCATACTCTAATCTTGCCAAAAAATATTTGAAAGTTAAACATCCTGACAAATGTGTGAAGCTCTAACTAATTAATATTAATTGTGCAAGGAATTAGTTTAACAAAAGAGCTAGAATTTCTGTAATTGACTTTTTACATGACTTTTATCATTATTCCTTCTGTAATTATAATTTAGCTTTGTACGAAATTAAGTAAAATAGAACAAACATTTTCCCATAACCATTACAAATAATCCAATTGTTACACAAGTCAAAAAACAGGTGAGAATGAATCACTAAATAGTATGCAATTAATAAAACATTTTTCGGAAATAAACATAAAAGACATTTCAAGTGTAGGGGGTAAAAATGCTTCATTGGGTGAAATGTATTCTTCACTTTCTACTAAAGGTATATTGGTGCCTGAAGGTTTTGCGGTTACCTCTGAAGGGTACAGGCAATTTTTAACTGAAAATAAACTCACACCAATTTTAAGTAGTTTGTTGGCAGAATTAGACATTAAATCGTTTAACAACCTCTCCGCTATTGGCAAACAAATAAGAAACAAGATAATGGGATCAACATTTCCGAAATCATTGGAAAATGAAATTATTAAAGCCTATCATTTATTGGTAAAAAATTCAGGAGATGAGAAAACCTATGCCATCAGGAGCAGTGCAACAGCAGAAGATTTACCGAATGCAAGTTTTGCAGGTCAACAAGAAACTTATCTTAACGTAAAAGGGGAAATAAATTTAATAAAAGCATGCCATCGATGTTATGCTTCTTTGTTTACAGATCGAGCAATAAAATATCGTTCAGATAAAGGTTTTGATCATATGAAAGTTGCTTTGTCTATTGGAGTTCAAACAATGATTCGTTCCGACTTAGCAAGTTCAGGAGTCATGTTTACAATCGATCCGGATACTGGATTTGATAAAGTTGTATTAATTGCTGGAGCATGGGGTCTTGGCGAAAATGTGGTTCAAGGTACAATCAATACAGATGAATTTTTAGTTTATAAACCCTTTTTAAGTAAGGTCAAAAACCCAATAATATCACACAAGTTAGGAAGCAAAATCAAAACAATGTTGTATTCAGTGTTAAGCACTGATGAAATTGCAAAACCAGAAGACGCAATTGTAAATACTGATACACCGGAAGCCAAAAGAAACGACTATGTTTTAAACGATAAAGAAATAATTCAACTTTCGGAATGGGCATGTATCATCGAGGAGTATTATAAATGTCATATGGATATAGAATGGGCGAAAGATGGCCAGGATAACAAACTATATATTTTACAAGCAAGACCGGAAACAGTCCATAGCAACAAAAAAACTAATGAATACAAACAATATTTCTTGATGGAAAAAGGAGAAAAGATTTGTTCTGGCGCAGGATTGGGCAATAAAATTGTTTCAGGTAAGGCAAGAATACTGCATTCTCCATCAGAAATTTCAAAATTAAACAAAGGAGAAATATTGGTTACAGAAAGGACAGATCCTGATTGGGATCCAGTGTTAAATAAAGCTAGTGCAATCATCACCGACCAAGGAGGCCGAACTTCACATGCCGCAATTGTTGCTCGCGAAGTGGGAGCAATTGCAGTTGTTGGAACAAGCAATGGAACACAGAAAATTAAGGACGGACAATTAATTACTGTCTCTACTGCAAAAGGAAACACTGGAGAAGTGTTTAACGGGCTACTAAAATGGGATGAAAAAGTAATTGACATTTCTTCTGTTGCAAAAACAAAAACAAAGGTAATGCTCATTCTTGCTCATCCTGATGAAGCTTTTGGATACTCGCAATTGCCGAATGATGGTGTTGGCTTGATGCGAATGGAGTTTATTATAAGTAACTCTATTGGTATTCATCCTATGGCATTAAAACATTTTACTACGGTAAATGATTCAAATGTCAAGACCAAAATAGAAAGTCTAACAAGTCTTTATAAAAACAAGGAAGAATTCTTCATAAAAAAATTAGCCGAATCAATAGCTAAAATAGCTGCCGCATTTTATCCAAAAGATGTAATCGTTAGAATGAGCGACTTTAAGTCAAATGAATATGCGAACTTAATCGGTGGGCAACAATTTGAACCTAATGAAGAAAACCCTATGATTGGTTTCAGAGGTGCATCAAGATATTATCACCCTATGTATAAAGATGCCTTTGAAATGGAATGTAAAGCAATGAAATGGGTAAGAGATGAAATGGGATTTATTAATGTGAAATTAATGATTCCATTTTGCAGAACCATTTCAGAAGCAGAAAAGGTGATTGCAGTTATGAACGCATGCGGATTAAAAAGAAAAGAAAACGGACTGGAATTGTTTGTGATGATTGAAATACCGAGCAATGCTTTGCTTGCTGAAGAATTTGCAAAACACTTTGATGGGTTTTCAATTGGTTCAAATGATTTAACGCAACTCACTATTGGTGCAGACAGGGATTCAGAATTGTTAAGTGAAATATTTAGTCCATTCGATCCTGCTGTTATGCAACTCATTGCAATGACATTGGCGAAATCTAAAATAACCAAAACACATACAGGACTCTGCGGACAAGCTCCTAGTGATTACCCTGAATATGCACAGTTTCTCGTCAAAAACGGAATTGACAGTATATCCTTTAATCCTGATGCGTTGTTTAAAGGAATTGAAAACATTGCAGAAGCGGAAAAAACATTTAACATTAAATAAAAGGATGGAAAATTTATTAAAACCTTAGTCAGAATTGTATAAATACCCAAAAACATTGAATGCAAGCAAGAATAAAATAGGAATAGTATTGTCTGGAGGTGGGGCACGAGGTATTGCACATTTAGGTGTGCTTCAAGCATTAGAAGAATTTGGAATTACACCCTCAATTATTTCAGGAACTAGTGCTGGAGCTATTTTAGGGGCATTTTATGCCAAAGGATTTTCTATTGAAGAAGTACTAAAGATAATTAAAAACGTACATTTTTTTAATTTCTCGAATTTTCTAATTGAAAAGCCAGGCTTCTTTTCTATGAAAGGGTTTGAAAAAATTTATGATCAATATTTCCCAAGCAATTCTTTTTCTGATTTAGACATTCCACTCATTGTCTCTGCAACGGATAT
This sequence comes from Chitinophagaceae bacterium, assembly GCA_044234005.1. Taxonomy (GTDB): domain Bacteria; phylum Bacteroidota; class Bacteroidia; order Chitinophagales; family Chitinophagaceae; genus OLB11. The sequence continues at coordinate 7,929 of JBIIJE010000086.1, forward strand.
TTTAAAAGGAGAAATTGTTTACTTTTCATCTGGCAACCTATCAAAATCATTAATGGCTTCAAGTTGCATTCCCATGGTATTTCAACCCGTAAATTACAATGGTACATATTACGTAGATGGAGGTATTCTAGATAACTTCCCAATTGAACCCTTGCTAAATCAGTGCGAGATTATAATTGGCATTCATGTAAATTCAATAAAGAAAGAAGTCAATGAAATTCAACTGAATAAAATTCTTGACAGAAGTTTTCATTTAGCATTGAACAATTCTGTGAAAACTAAAATTGAAAAATGTAATTTATTTATTGAGCCACCCGACATGAGTCAGTTTGGGATTTTCGATTTAGAAAGAGCAAAAGAAATATTTGATTATGGTTATAATTATGGTCTTTCTATTGAATCCGAAGTAAAAAAACTTATTTGAGTTTTTACATCTTAATAAATTGAGACAAAAAACATATGAAAAACAATCAATTTAGTTCATAAGGCTCTTGAAGGGATTACGACAACAACATAATAAATCTTAACAAATAATCTATCAATGGAAAATCAATGAGTGATTCAAGCGAAAATAAATAATACCTTTTGTAACTACCGAATTTTCGGCAAACAGAAAAGTAGCAATTAGATTTGTTAAGAGCATCGCAAAGCATTAAAAAGTGAAATCTATAAAAAGAAACTTTATCGTTAATGTTTTAAGGAAGCTAAAGATTAATTTCCTTAAAATTTATTATGCTCGTGGAAGCGTACATGAAATTGCTTTAGGTGCTGCTATTGGTGGATTCTGGGGGGTATTCCCTACGTTTGGATTCAGTACCATGTTATCTTTGATACTATATAAAGTCTTTCGTTTTAACTTGCCAGTAGCTATTTCAGCCGCATTTATATCTAACCCCTTAACGAGTCCTTTATTAATGATGACTAGCTATAAAGTAGGTACACTATTTATACATACAGGTATAAAATTTGATTATGAAACTTGGTATCACAACATCCCAAAGATTGGTTATGTATTGTTTATAGGTTCAACAATGGAAAGCGCCATTATAGCTTTATTGATTTACTTTGTAGTTAATTACATTGTAGAGTATAGACGAATGAAAAATTTAAAAAAACATTTAGAATGAACTTTCATTTATTGCCCATACCTGAAATTCAAAGACTGTTTAACACAAGTAAAAAAGGCTTGCATATTGCAGAGGTGGAAGAACGTCAAAAGCAATATGGCAAAAACGTGTTAATTGAAAAAAAGAAAATTTCTATTCTCGTTTTATTGCTGCATCAGTTTAAAGACGTAATGGTTATTATTCTTCTGTTGGCTGCATCAATTTCTTTAGCTATTGGCGATTTAAAAGATGCCATTGTCATATTAATCATCGTATTACTCAATGCCATCATAGGTTTTGTGCAAGAATACCATGCAGAAAAAGCAATGGAGGCCTTGAAAAAAATGTCGGCATTTAATGCCACGGTTCGCAGAGGTGGTAATATTGTTCAGCTCGCTGCATCCGAGTTGGTGCCAGGTGATATACTAATTCTCGAAGCAGGGATGTCGGTGCCGGCAGATACTCGTTTAACAGAAACTTACTCCTTAAAAGTTGAAGAGGCATCATTAACCGGAGAATCAAATGCAGTAGAAAAAAATATAGATGAAATAATCCTAGAAAACTCACCGATAGGCGACCGGTTCAATATGGCTTACAAAACAACTATTGTAACTTATGGAAGAGGCGAAGGCATTGTCGTGGCAACTGGTATGGACACCGAAATTGGTCGGATAGCCCAACTGCTTCAAGAGGATGAAACTAAAACACCACTTCAAAAGCGATTAGCTGACTTTGGAAAAAAACTATCTTTTGTTGTAATTTTTATTTGTGCAATTATTTACAGTGCAGGTTTGCTACGCGGCGAAGACCCTATCCGCATGTTACTCACCGCCATCTCTGTTGCAGTAGCTGCTATCCCCGAGGCATTACCAGCAGTTATCACTATTGCTTTGGCTTTGGGTGCAAAACGTATGGTTCGTAAAAATTCACTCATTCGAAAATTGCCTGCCGTTGAAACATTGGGTTCTGTTACTTACATCTGTTCCGATAAAACAGGAACCATCACCCAAAATAAAATGGCGGTCATGGATTATTGGATTTCGCCTAAAACAGAAGGAGTCAATGAGTTTTCAGCAGAGCAGTTATTGCTACTTGCGATGGAACTAAACCATGATGTGATAGTCGATGAAAGTAATCAACTCAAAGGCGACCCAACCGAAGTGGCTTTGGTTGAATATGCAAGAAAAAATAAAAGTTACGACCAAAACTGGTTGACAGATTTTAAACGTCTACACGAATTGCCATTTGATTCGGTGCGAAAACGAATGACAACTATTTATTCTTTGGCTGGACAATGGCTAGTTATTACCAAAGGTGCTGTGGAAAATATTTTAAGCAGTTGTAAAGATCCATATTCAGAAGAAATAAATGAAGCTACCGAAAAGTTTGCTCAACAAGGAAAGAGGGTTTTAGCTTATGCCTTTAAACTCATAGATACTTTACCTGAAATTATTTCAATAGAAAGTATTGAAACAAATTTGAAGTTTATTGGCTTGGCGGCAATGATAGACCCCCCAAGGGAAGAAGTCATACAAGCGATTGCAGATTGTCACACAGCAGGCATTACGCCTGTTATGATTACTGGCGACCATCCTGTTACTGCGAAAGCTATTGCCAACGAAACTGGGATTTTATTACACAAAACCGACAGGGTAATTACAGGAACTGAGCTTGCTAACTTTACAGATGAAGAATTTGAAAAAGAGATTGAATGCATTAAAGTATATGCCCGAGTATCGCCCGAACAAAAACTAAATATTGTAAAAGCATTGCAAAAGAAAAATCACTTTGTTGCAATGACAGGCGATGGAGTAAATGATGCCCCTGCATTGAAACGTGCCAACATTGGTATCGCAATGGGCATTACAGGTACTGATGTTTCAAAAGAAGCAGCACACATGATTTTGTTAGATGATAATTTTGCCACTATCATAAAAGCAGTACAAGAAGGTCGTAGAATTTTTGACAACATTCGCAAATTCATAAAATACACTATGACAAGCAACAGTGGTGAGGTATGGACGATTTTCCTTGCACCTCTTATTGGTTTGCCAATACCACTTCTTCCAATTCATATTCTTTGGATAAATCTTATTACAGACGGTTTGCCAGGACTTGCTTTTGCATCGGAACAAGCAGAAGAAAATATTTTAAAACGACCACCACGCAAAACAGATGAAAGTATTTTCAGTGGTGGGGTAGGAGTTCATATTCTCTGGGTCGGGTTGCTTATGGGGGCCATATGCATAGGAACACAAGGTTGGGCCATATATGAAGGCAATGAGAAATGGATGACCATGGTATTTACAGTTTTAAGTTTATCACAAATGGGACATGCAATGGCGATTCGGAGCGACTGGAAATCACTTTTCAGTCAAGGCGTATTTGGAAATAAACAATTGATAGGTGCAGTTCTATTGACACTTGGGTTACAAATGGCAGTAATATACCTTCCTTTTTTACAAGACATTTTTCGAACACAAACTTTAACGCTAATTGAACTACTAACCTGTATAGGACTATCAAGTATCGTTTTTTGGGCAGTAGAGTCAGAAAAATGGTTTAAACGAAGAGGATTAAATATCTCGAGTAGTAAAGAATAATAATGTCGATAAAACTCACAAGGAATATAATTTATAACGGCTAGAAACAAGAACTACTAGCTAAAGAATGGGTTTCGCGTAAGTGTAGCCCGAAAGCTATTGGGCTATTAAGCTGAATCCAGAAACTTCTGCATACTTTCCGCCAGCTTTTGGACTAAATTTGAATTCAGAATGATTTCGGGATGCTTTCTATTCCTCACCGAATGCAAAACCAAAAACCATTAGCGGCAACCCAGGGGAAGCGTAATAATATATGA
>JBIIJE010000013.1:0-36811 GCA_044234005.1 Chitinophagaceae bacterium
GTTGTCTACATTTTGTACCAAATGATCCCAAGTATGCCATTCCCAAACAACTGTACCTGTGGTAGCCCCAGTGGGTTGAATTTCCATAATCATATCGGGCCACATTTGCGCTATACTGCTCGATTTGCCAGCGGCAGTAGCTTCTGCTGCTGTTTTTCTTTCATAAACAATTGCCAATACATTGCCATTCGGCATAGGTTGTATATCGTGATGAGAAACATAGTCGGTGCCTGCTACCGTGTAGTCCCAAACTAAGTTGCCATTATAATCGTGTTTTTGAATTTTGCCACAAATAGGTCCCATAGGAGAACCTGACGGAGCGTTATTCCCTTTCACACTTCTTAACAAGGTTCCTCCAGGAAGTAAATACGAAGAGTAACCTGTTTTTTCCGTGAGCCCAGTCCAAGTATGGTAAGCACTATAAGAAGTATCATATAAGGTTACACTTGTTCCATTTTGAGTAGAATTGGAGGCAACTAAGAAATATCCATCCCATTGCTGCGCATAAGAAGATGTAAAAAATAGTAGACCAAAAATAAGCAATAAATTTTTTAACATAATTTGAATATGAATTAAGTTATGAAATTATTACTTCTTTGTTACCAATTATTTCTTTTTTGTATAAATAGAGTTTTTGTGTAGACGAATGGTGTTTAGAAAAATTTTGCGACATCTTCTTCGTAACTCTTGCCAATAGGGAGTTCTATCATTTTACCCTCATGCGAAATATATATCATCTTATTCTTAATTTGTAAAATACGTTTTACAGGCACTATATAAGAACGATGTGAACGTACAAAATCAGAATGAGATAATTTCTCTAAGAGGTTTTTCAATGTCATTCTTGCTACTATGGGTTTTTGATTTTCTAAATGAAATTTTAAATAATCATTTAAGCTTTCAACGTATAGGATATCTGAAATATTTATTTTTATCAAACTATAGTCAGCCCGGATAAATAAGTAAGGATGTTTGCTTTGATCTGCCCCATTATTGTAATTAAAAAAATCATCCGCTTTTGCAACTGCTTGTTGAAATCGCTCTAATGTGAATGGTTTTAGTAAAAAATCAACCGCATTTAAGTTAAAGCCATCAACGGCATATTCACTATAAGCTGTGGTAAAAATAACCATCATATCACGGTTAAGGCTTTTGTAAAAATCAATACCCGAGATAGAAGGCATTTGTATGTCAAGAAAAATTAAATCAACAGGAAAATTACTAATATATTTTAAAGCATCAGTTGGCTTTGAAAAAGTTTTTTCCAAGCTAATTTGTTCTGATTCAGCACAAAAACTTTCTATAATTTTTAGTGCTAAGGGTTCGTCGTCGATGGCAATTGCTTTAATCATGATATGTCAATTTTAAGGGTTACGGTAAAACTATGTTCTTTATCATCAATCTTTAATTCATGCTTTTTCGGATAAAGTAAAGATAATTGTTCCTGGCTATTTTTTAATCCAAAGCCTGATATAGCTTTTAGATCTTGTATATGAGGCACTTTCAAATTAAATACGTGTAAATAAAGCGAAGTTTCGGACACACTTATTTGGATATCAATTTGCGAAACTTCCTCAGGGTTTACACCATGCTTAAACGCGTTTTCTATAAATGGAATGAGTAATAAAGGTGCAATTTTTTTATTTTCTATTTCACCTGAAAAAGTATAATTAACTGAAGCTGTATCGTCTAATCGAATTTTTTGCAATTCGATATAACTATTGATGTAATTGATTTCTTTTTCTAAACTCACAAATCTGTTTGCGGTATCACTAATTACATAACGCATCATACTTGAGAGTTTAATAATTGCAGTAGGTGTTTTAGGTGATTTTACAATAGCTAATGAGTAAATACTATTGAGCGAATTAAACAGAAAGTGAGGATTTATTTGTGCTTTTAAATAGGACAACTCTGAGTTTAATTTTTCAGCTTGTAGTTGTTTGAAATAAATATTTAATCGAAATAGAATCGAAAGTGTCAAAATACTGATATATAAGTACAAGGTATCACGTACCTCCATCCAAACCTTGTTCAATAATGAGGTGTCGTGGTAATGACCACCACCACCTTTAGGGAATATAGGAGTCCATGCATTAAATATAAGTAGATTAGGAATCCAAATAATTAAATTCAGACATATAAAAATCGTGAGTATATACCAACCCCATTTCTTCGCAATATACAAGGTAGGAATTAAGAAGAGAAAGTTCGCATAAAAAAAACAAACTATCATGACATTTCGAATAATCCCACTTTTCCAAAATGGTGTAATATCGATAGATGTATGGCGAGATGGCAAACTTGTTATATATATCGGAACCCACAAAAACAACCCAATTATAATAACTTGTATAAGAATGTTGCGAGGCTTAAACATAATGTAGTTTTCTATCATAAAGATACACTGACACAATATTAACTAAAATGGATTGAGGTAAGCATTTATTTTTTGAAGGAGTTTGAAACCAAATCGTGGCGAACCATAAAAAAAGTGCGATGAAACTATACTTAAATGTATTTTTAAACGTTGTTAGTCAATTCAAAAGTCGTGTTCCGTAAACTAATTACTTTCATTTTGGTGTTAGTACTAGCTTGTTTCAGCAAGATTGCTTTGACGCAAACAACTGATTTAAGCCAGTTTCGAAGTAAAGTAGTTTCAACACAAATAGATTCAATACGACTAGATACGCTGAGTATTTTACCAAGCTCAATTATCATAAATGAATTAGATAGCTCTTATTACATTTACAATTTTCAGAATGGATTTTTAGTTTGGAAAAAGAAGCCCTTGAAGGATAGTGTATTAATTACTTATCGAGTTTTTGCATTCGATTTCGCAAAGATCTATTTTCATAAAAATCCATTACTCATACAGCAAGATTATGCTGTGAGCCCATATCAATATGATGGTAACGAGGCTAATAAAAACCAACCCTTCATTGATTTTGGTAGTCTTGATTATGGTGGCAGTTTTGCGCGTAATTTATCATTCGGTAATAGTCAGGATGTTGTTCTTAATTCGCAATTTAATATGCAGCTAGATGGTAATTTGGGGGATAGCATCATACTTACTGGGGCTATAACAGATAATAATATCCCTTTTCAACCAGAAGGAAATACACAGCAAATACAAGAGTTTGATAGAGTTTTTCTGCAATTGAAACGAAGGAATACTTCTTTAATCATTGGAGATCATGACATAAAGCGACCACTAAGTCATTTTATGAATTTTTACAAGCGGGTGCAAGGTGCTTACAGTGCCACGAGTGTTAAAACAAGCAAAAATGGCGAGTTAAAAATTGGTGGAGGCGCATCATTGGCTAAAGGTAAGTTTGTTAGAAATACGATAGTTGCACTTGAAGGTAATCAAGGGCCTTATAAATTAGCTGGCCCTAATGGCGAACAATTTTTTATTGTACTGGCGGGCACAGAAAGAGTTTATATTGATGGTATTCAAATGCAACGAGGCGAGAACCAAGATTACACTGTTGATTACAATACAGCAGAAGTAAGTTTTATGCCACGTCGCATTATCACAAAAGATCTTCGTATTGTGGTAGAGTTTGAATTTTCTGATAGAAACTATTTGAACTCATTTGTTTATTTGAATACAGAATGGCAAGTGAATCGGAAATTGCATTTTCGATTTAATACCTATTCAAATCAAGATGCTAAGAACCAACCTATTCAGCAAAGTCTTGATTCGTTACAAAAACGTTTCTTGGCTGGTATTGGCGATAGCATTCAACAAGCCCTTTATACAAGTGCTCGATTGGAAGATAGTTTTTCAGTAACAAAAATTTTATATCGTAAAACTGATACTTCCGTAAATGGTATATTTTATTCAAATATTTATGTCTACAATACCAACCCAGATAGCGCAAAGTATCAATTGAGTTTTTCGTATGTAGGTCCCAATACAGGTAATTATAAGCAAACAATTAGTAGCGCCAATGGTCGCGTATATGAGTGGCAAGCTCCAGTTAACGGGATAAAACAGGGCGATTATGAGCCTGTCATTTTGTTAGTTACTCCCAAACGACAGCAATTATTTACATTAGGTAGCACTTACAAAATAGATAATAATAAAACCTTGCTGACCGAAATAGGATTAAGTAATTCTGATCCTAATTTATTCTCTCGTATTCATAATCCAAATCATTTAGGCTTGGCTACCAAGATCATGTATGATGAAGTTCGGAACTTAACAAGCAACCATCATTGGACTTTGAACACCAAAGTAAATTACGAATTCGTACAAAGTAAATTTCGACCTATTGAACGATTTAGGAATGTTGAATTTCTGCGCGATTGGAATGTAATAAATAATACGAATTTTGAAGATGAGCATTTGGCGAATGCTGCCATTACAATTGCAAAGAAACAGTCCTTGACCACAACTTATCAATTTGATTATTACAAACGGGGTGCAGATTTCATTGGACAACAACATACCATGCAGGGTATAGTTCAAAAAGAAACCTACAGATTCATGATGAGGGCAAATACATTACTTCAAAAATCAGCTACTACACAAAGCATTTTCGCGCGACCTAATTTTGAATTTGAAAAAAGAATAAAGCGATTACATAATATGGTTATTGGCACTAAAAGTTTTGCAGAACATAATTTATTGCGTGATGCAAAATCAGATAGTTTATTGAAGAATGCGTTTGCCTTCAATGTTGGGAATATATATATCAAATCGAATGCGACAGCAAAAAATAGCATGGCGTTCGAATATACCTGGCGTGAAGATAAAGCCGCTCAAAATAACGAAATGCAAAGAGCCACTTTAGGTCATACTTTTTCATATAATGCCAATGTAAGTTCATGGAAAAATCAAGATTTACGCATTACATCTGCATACCGGATACTGAAAATTAGCGATACAAATTTAACTGGGTTCAAACCTGATGAAAGTTTGTTGGGTAGAACAGAGTATAACCTAACCGCATTAAAAGGGCTCATTGGAGCCAATCTATTGTATGAGTTTGGCTCAGGACAAGAGCTGAAAAGAGAATTTGCTTATATCGAAGTGCCTGTTGGGCAAGGTGTTTTCGTTTGGCGTGATTATAATCTCGACAATATACAGCAGCTCAACGAATTTGAGATTGCGATTTTTCAAGACGAAAAAAAGTTTATCAGAGTATTGACACCAACTAATCAGTACGTAAAAGCAAAGTATTCGATTTATAACCAAACACTTTCGATTAATCCAAAAGCTATCCTTAATCAAACTACTTTGAAGGGTTTTAAGAAATTTATCAGTATTTTTTATTTTCAGTCTGCCATTCAATTAAATAATCGATTTGTAGGTAGTCAAGGTATTTCTCAGTATAATCCTTTGGCTCATTTAGGTAATGATAGTTTGCTACTTAACAATAATAGTTCTGTGATAAACTCTATCTTACTCAATCGATTTAGTAATGTCTGGGGGTTGGATTATATTCAATCGATTGTTAGTGGAAAAACACTCTTAACCTATGGTGTGGATGCTAGAAGAAATGCTGATCATCAGTTTCGAGCTAGAGTGAACCTGACTAAGAAAATCACCTTAACAAACACCTTGAAGTATGGTGGACGGAGCAATGAATCGAAATTTTTGGAGAACAAAAATTTTGATGTAAATCAAAAGTTGATAGAACCGGGTATTATTTGGCTTTTGTTAAAAAATCAATTGCGAATACAAGCGAATTACAAATTTGATACAAGGGAAAACAAGAAAGCATTTGGCGGTGAAGTAGCTCGACAGAATTCAATGAATCTATTAATGAAATATAATACAGTAGGTTCGGGTTCGTTTAATGTGAGTACTACATATTCTTCTATTGCCTTCAATGGTAATGCAAATTCAGCAGTTGCCTACTCTATGTTAGATGGCTTGGTGAATGGTAAGAATTGGTTGTGGCAAATTAGTTTTGAAAAAAGATTGGCACGGAATATTGAAATGGCTTTGGAATATGAAGGGCGCAAATCAGGTAGTAATGCTATCATACAAACAGGGAGAGCAAGTTTGCGGGCAGTCTTTTAAACCATAGATCAAACAGCTAAGGAAGATTTGTGCGAATAGATTGCTGCCTAAAGCCCGTCCACCGCCCTAAAAATAATCAAGTCTATATTTTTTAAATTCGGTACTTTACTTAGTTTTACGCTTTGGCAAATTCATATTTAGCCTCAGAAAAATATGTCTAATAGAACAATTGAAATAAGTGATGATGAAATTATAGTACAATTTCAGCAAACATCCACCCGCGATAAGGCTTACTCGACCTTAGTAAAAAAATACCAAGAACGTTTGTATTGGCACATTCGACGAATGATTGTGCATCATGAAGACACGAACGATATTTTGCAGAATGTGTTTATTAAGGTGTGGAAATATTTGGAGGGCTTTCGGCAAGATTCGGCGCTTTACACTTGGCTTTATCGTATCGCTACCAACGAGACCTTGACCTATATTGAGCAACAAAAGAAAAGAACTTCAGTTTCATTAAGCGACCATGAAGGTGTTTTTGAGAGTAGATTAAAATCGGAAAAGGGGTTTGACGCGAATAATTTGGAATGGAAATTGCAAATGGCAATTCAATCATTACCTGAGAAACAGCGGATTGTTTTCACATTAAGATATTATGATGAAATGCCATATGAAAAAATGGCACAGGTACTTGATACATCCGAAGGTTCGTTGAAGGCATCTTACCATCATGCGGCGAAAAAAGTGGAGGAATTTATACTTAAGCATTAAACTTTAGAGATTAATTAGAGTCAATACCGCGTGAAGAAGCCTGAAAATAATATCATAGTCGAATTAAAACAGTTGGGTGTTCATCTGCCTACTAAGGCGGAAGCTCCTATGGAACTGCCTATAGGCTATTTTGATAATTTCAGTGAAGCTGTGTTAGCGATGGCTAAACAAAATGATTTATTCTCGAATCTTCCCAAAACAAATCCTTTTGAATTACCAAAAGGTTATTTTGAAGATTTTGAATTGACATTACAGGCTGAATTAGCAACGCAACATTTACCTAAAACCCAAGCTTTTACAATTCCGCAAGCATATTTTGAGAACATGGAGGCTGAATTGAAAGCTAAACTTGTACTTGAGAAATTGCCCAAATCAATGCCATTTGAGGTGCCTCAAGGGTATTTTGAAACATTAGACACACAGTTATTGAAGCGAAGCAAAACGGTTTCTCCGAAAAAGGCCGAGATACGACCCTTTAAACGCACCTATGCAAATATTGGGATAGCGGCGAGTGTACTATTTTTCTTAGCAGTAGCATTTGGTATTTTTAATGGGACTTCGCCTAACAATGCTGAACTATTACTCTCAAAGGTACCCGATGCTGAAATTGATAAATACTTGCAAGAACATCAGAATGAGTTTTTATCTGATGTAGAAACTATGAACCTAGATGCTGCATTAGATTTGAAAAAGCTAGAGCAAGAGGTATTTGAAAATCAATTGAATAACATTAGTGACGACGAATTGTCGAATTATTTATAAATTTACTCTCTTAAAAAATACAAGCGTATTACATAAATTTACAAGAAATGAAAAAGTTACTCGTTTTAATGCTCTTCATGATAAGCACTTCGCTAGGATTAGCACAACGTGGTGAACGTGTTGCAAGTATTAAAGTTGCCTTTATTGCCAATAAGTTAAATCTTGACCCTAAAACCGCAGAGAGGTTTTGGCCAGTTTATAACCAATACGATGAAGAATTACACAATTTGATTGAAGAAAAGCGTCGAGCTAAGAAAGATGATGCTAGTGTGGAAGACATGCTTGATACGGAACAGAAAGTTGTGGATTTGCGGAAAAAATACACAGCGCAGTTCTCGAAAATTATCAGTAACGATCAAATAGCTACTTTGTTTAGAGCTGAAAAAGAATTTCGCCAAATGTTGTTGCGAAGAGCGGGTCGAGATAAGTAAACTTCAGCAAAAATTTGAATTATCTGTGTTTTACACTTAACTTATATTTTAACAGATATTTGGCTAGTAGAATATTTTATTGCATACTTATATTTGATAAAAAATATAAACAAAAATGGAAAAATCATCGGTCATCAAAGCTAGTATTATTGGCGCTTGCATCATTCTCACAGCCATTATTTTAGGTAACGCATTTAAAAATAGAAATGCAAGTCAAGACTCCATTTCAGTCGTAGGATTAGGGTCAAAGGATTTTACCAGCGACGCAATTCTTTTCTCAGGTAGTTTTACAAGTAAGGCAGAAGATCCTAAGGTAGCTTATGCCTCTATCAATTCACAACAAGCGATTGTAAAAAACTTTTTCAAGTCTAAAGGTTTTACTGATGCAGAAGTCACATTCTCAGGAGTAAATTTTGAAAAAAACTTCCGAACGATAACAACCGAAACAAGCACAGGTGGCTATGTAAAATCCGAACAAGTTTTTGATGGATATACAGCATCACAGGCTGTAAGTATCGCAGCCAACAAAAATGAAGCATTGATGGCAAAAATTGAAGGAGTAAGCGATCAAACTAGCGAGTTGATTAATAGTGGTGTTGAATTTAATCCGAGAGCGTTACAATATACCTATAGCGATTTACCAAGCTTGAAAAAAAGCTTGATTGAGAGTGCTACACAAGATGCCAATGAGCGTGCTCGAAAAATTGTAAATACAGCTAATGGTGATATTGGCAAACTAAAAACTGCAAGTATGGGTGTGTTTCAAATTAAAGGTAAAGGTGCCGATGATGAAGAAGACAGTTATGGCGGGAGCAACGATATCTACAACAAAGAAAAAACTGCAAGAATTACTGTTAGACTAAGTTACGAGTTAGAGTAACAGAAGGATAGAAATCGCGATTAATACAACATCAACTTCTCAATAGATTCGTCTAATCTTGCATTCGCCATAAAATTATTCTCCAATGGAATTGCAAAAGGTACAGGTGTATCGAGGCTCGCACAACGCATTATTGGTGCATCTAATAAACTGAAGCAGTGTTCTGCAATCCAAGCAGAAATTTCACCTCCCATGCCTCCCGTTAAGGTCGCTTCGTGTAGAATCAATACCTTCCCTGTGCGACTTACCGCAGCTCTTATGGCATCATAATCGAGTGGTAATAAGGTTCGCAAATCTAATATATCAAGAGAAAAGGTGGGATGATTTTTAGCATAGTCTAATGCCCAATGCACGCCACTTCCATAAGTAATTATAGAAATATCTTCACCTGCTTGTACATGCTTAGCTTTACCGATTTCTATGGTATAATAACCCTCAGGTACTTGACCTGAAATACTTCTATACAAGGCTTTATGCTCAAAAAACATAACAGGATTTGGGTCATCGAAAGCTGCAATGAGCAAACCTTTAGCATCCTCAGGGGTTGAAGGATACACCACTTTCAATCCAGGTGTATGTGTAAACCACGCTTCAGTGCTTTGGGAATGAAAAGGCCCAGCACCAACGCCTCCGCCAGTTGGCATACGTACTACTACATCGGCATGTTGTCCCCATCGATAGTGGATTTTTGCCAAGTTGTTGATGATTTGATTGAAGCCTACCGTTACAAAATCAGAAAACTGCATTTCCATCATCGATTTAAAACCCTTAATAGATAATCCTAATGCAGCGCCTACTATCGCACTTTCACATAAAGGTGTATTTCTCACGCGTTCTTTTCCATATTTTTCAACAAAGCCTTCAGTCACTTTAAATGCGCCTCCATATTCTGCAATATCTTGCCCCATAAGTACCAAATTGCTATGCTTTTTCATCGCTTCATGCATCCCATCGCTGATTGCGTTAATCAACTTCATTTCTGTCTTGGGTGTGCTCGTAATATCGCTCGGTTTGCTTTGATATGGCGCGTATACATCTTTTAATTCTTCTGCTGTATTCGGAACAATAGTTGGTTGAGCAAATCCACGCTCTAAATGAGTTTCGATATAGGATTTAAATTCGGCACGAATATTCTCGATTTGATTTGTGTTGAGTGTTTTCTCAGCTAATAAATAGTTTTCGTAACTCATTAATGGATCTTTCTTGCCCCAAATTTCGAACAATTCAGGGGGAACATATTTAACGCCGCTAGCTTCTTCATGACCTCTCATTCTGAAAGTCATACATTCAACGAGAATAGGTTTTTGCTCTTGCAGACAATAGTTTCTTGCTTCTTTAATTTTTGTATGAACTTCTAAAATATTATTTCCATCAATCGTAATAGCTTTCATACCATAGCCAACTCCTTTATCAGCTAATTGCTTACAAATGAATTGTTCATCGCTTGGAGTACTTAATCCATATCCATTGTTCTCTATCAAAAATATTACTGGTAATTGCCAAACGGCTGCTACATTAAGGGCCTCATGGAAATCACCTTCGCTCGTGGCGCCATCACCACTAAACGCCAATGATATTTTATTTTCTTTCTTCAACTTATGTGCCAATGCAATTCCATCCGCAATAGCAAGTTGAGGTCCTAAATGGGAAATCATCCCACAGATATGGTGTGCATTGCTACCAAAATGAAAACTTCTCTCACGCCCTTTACTATAACCATCTTTATGACCTTGCCATTGCGTAAATAATTTGTCTAATGGCATTTTTCGTGCCGTAAATACGCCTAAATTTCTGTGCATTGGCATGATGTACTCATCCTCATCTAAGGCTAAAGTGGCACCCACGGCCACTGCTTCTTGTCCAATTCCGCTAAACCACTTACTAATTCTACCTTGACGAAGTAAGATCAACATTTTCTCTTCTATCATGCGGGGTAAAAGCAACTCCCGATATATTGAGATGAGTTGCTCATTCGTATAGCCTTTCTTATTAAAAATCATGGCGCAAATATACGATTGCTAACTTCTTATGAATGTCAATAATTTCTCAATGAGACTTCTTAGAGGCAGGTTTGCCAAATAGCTTTTCTCCTGACTCTATCTTAAAATCTAAATCGTTCTCTTTCGGTGGAATAGGACAACTATAAGCCTCTGCAAAAGCGCAATAAGGATTGTAACACTTGTTAAAATCAATAATCAGTTTACCTTGTTGAATATCTTTTATTTTAAAATCGAGATATCGGCCACCACCAAATGTGCTCACAGAATTAGTTGCATCGGTGAATGGTAAAAAAAGATAATCCTCGAGTCCAGCTATTTTTGCTAAATCTTTACTGTAATAAATATACAATTTACAGAATTGCTGTTTCAATGTAAATGTTACAAAACCATACACATAATATTTCTTGATTTTTCCGCTATGTGTTTGCATATCAAATCCGATTGTATCTGTTAATTCGGTAAATTTTGCTTGTACCTTATAGCTCTCATTGGGTTTATAAAATCGCAAATAAGCTAAATCAGTTTTTTGTAAGGGACTGTGCTCATCTTTTAAAAACTCTGCTTTGTATTGTTGACGATATTTTTCAATTTGTTGCTGATAATTTTGCCCATATACAAACTGAGTAAGCAAGACAAAGCTTATACATAAGTTAAATTTTCTTGACATAATGTTCGATTGTTTTTACAAATAATTTCTTAAGAGTATGGTTGCTTGCATCCCATTGATAATTTTTTAAAACAAAGTCTCTACCTTGTATCGAAAGATTAGCGTACAATTGTTTGTCTTCCTGCAATCTCTCTATTTGAGTTACAAATTCATCTATTGAATTAGCTATTAATATTTCTTCTTCAACTTTTGCTTTCAGTGATGCATTTGCTATTTGTGTGCTCACACATGGTAAGCCCATACTCATGGCTTCTAATAATTTATTTTGTAAACCTGCTCCGCTTAACAAAGGTGCTACAAAAATACTTGATTCGTTATACGCTTCTCGTATATCTGGCAGCCATCCACTCACTATTATTTGTGAAGAATTATATTGGCTCAAAGTGCCTGGTTCAGCACCCGCCAGATACAACTTTAACATAGGATTTTTGTTGTGCAGTGCCGGCATGATTTTTTGAATAAGAAATAAAGCAGCTTGTTTATTGGGTTCGTAAGCTAAATTTCCTGTGAATAATATATCATATTTCTTGTCATTGGATTTGAGAGGCTGAAAGTAGTTTGTATCTACTCCGTTGGAAACAACTACAAGATTATTAGCTGAGTTTGATATCTCACTTTTATCAAAATGTGAAATAACGGCACTAGCATCAGTCCATTCTAGCATCTGACTTTCGAACTTCTTCATCAATTTACTTTCGCGTTGGTAAAACCATCTTTTAATCCCACTTGATTGTGATTGAATACGATGATAGTTGGTACTGAAAGAATCTTGAAAATCTACCACAAGCGGATAATCTTCATCTTTCGCGAATAATATAGTTCGCGATAACTGAGTATAAATTAAATCAGGGCATAAACTATGAATGGCATTAGAAAATTGTTTTTTAATTCGATTTGAATAAAATAAACCTACTTGAAAAGGGTAATTTTTTAGAATACTCCAAATCGAGAAGACAAGTTTATCTAACAATGTTTGTTTGTACAATGTGACACGCTGACAATACGTTTCTAATTCTTGAAGTTGATTCTGAGGAATTATTTTATCGGTTAAACAGAATAAGTGGATGTCAAAGTAAGTTGATAGGTATTTTATTTGATGAAAAGCACGCAACTTATCGCCTTTATCTAGCGGGTATGGAAAACGGGAAAGCATGATGGCAATTTTACTGTTCATGTGTATTTATAGTACTTCTTCGTAAAAAAGCATCCAATTTTTATAAATAGTTTCTTTTTTATAATGCTTGTGAACGTAGGCTTGTGCCTTTTGTCCGATTTGTTTTGATTTATCTGTGTGAAGACAATAATAGTTGATGGCCTTAGCAAAATCAGCGGCTGTATCAGCTACAATTCCATTCTCGCCATTCGAAATACCAATTCCTTCAAAAGCAATGGTAGTGCCAATGATGGTTTTCCCCAATGCCATGGCTTGTATTATTTTGATCCGAATACCAGCTCCTGCTAAGAGAGGTACCAGCATAATATTTTTTTCTAAACTAAAAACAATTATGTCATCTACTTCTCCTTTCACGATAATATTTTTATCTGGCTCAGAGACGATATTTGCAGGCATATTTTTACCTGCTAAATACAAAAATAGCTGTGGGTTGATGGCTTGAACTAAAGGCCATATTTCGTTTCGAAGCCAATGAACGCCCTCTAAGTTAGGTGCCCAATCCATGCTGCCTAAATGATAACAGCTCTCAATTTCTGGTTTTATATATTCAATAGGTAATTGTGCATTCGTATCAATACCAAACGGCAAATGATAGCAATGATTCAATTTATTATCTTGGAAATAAGCTGCTTCTTGGGCTGAAATAGTGAGCAGTAAATCAAATTGTTGAATAATGGTTAATTCATAATTCTTCAATCGATGAGTCAATAATTGCAGGTATCGTTTTTTAAGAAAATTTTTCTCATTATCAGTTAAGCGTTGCCATATCAAATGCTCGATATTATGAACCCTACAAAACATTTTGGCTTTTGTGTGGGCTTTGGCAATATCTAGGTAAGGCGCTGTATAGATGCTTTCAAATTGAATGAAGTCAAACGTTTGCTTGCTCAATAACTCTATTAAAGCTATACGATACTCTTTATGAATAAATCTTTCAACATTATAGGATTTATCCGTAAATAAATTAATAAATGCGGCTAGCGGGTTCACATTCGTTTTTACATAAACTGTTTTAAAATTGACAAGCTTGTTGTAAAAGGTAGGCAAGCTATTTTCATCTACCCAATGTCGTGACGTATTCATGGCGAGCAAACTCACCTCACAACCCAAGGCAATATACTCTTCGATGGTTTGACTCATTGCCAAGGCGCCTCCATCTCTCACAGGATAGGGTATGCGGGCAGTTAGTATGAGAATTTTTACAGCCATTTATATTTTGGCAAAAGTAACACCAATATGAAAGATAAATATTGTGAAAACTAAATATCCTTTCAACATCGATAAGCTAAATACTTATAGCTATTTTTGCGGAATGGCTAAAATGTCTTTACTATTTCTTGGCTCCAAGCCTATTGGCTATCATTGTTTGCATTATTTGATTCAAGAAAAAGATAAACTAAATCTTGAAATTGTTGGTTTACTTACCAATGATAACCCACGTTTTGGTCATGAAACAAGCATCTTGAAATTGGCTAACCAGCATCAGATTCCTGTCATAGACAATTTAGATGAAATGCCAAGTGTAGATTACATTTATTCCGTGCAATATCACGAAATACTGAAAGCTGAACATATTATGAAGGCAAGAAAATTGGCAATTAATTTGCATATGGCGCCTTTACCCGATTATAGAGGTTGTAACCAATTTTCATTTGCAATTGCAGAGAATAAGAAGGAGTTTGGCACAACGATTCATGTCATGGATAATGGCATTGATCATGGTGATATTCTTTTTGAAAAGAGATTTCCAATTTCAACGAATTGTTGGGTCAATGAGTTGTATCAGCAAACATTTGATGCTTCTTTAGATTTATTTATAGAAACTATTAGAGATATTCTCAACGAAAATTTCATTCGCTTGCCACAGAAAGATTTAGTCAATACAAGAGGCACTTCGATTCATTATAGAAGTGAAATTCAGCAATTGAAGCAAATTGATTTAAGTTGGGAACAAGAAAAAATTGAACGTTACATTAGAGCGACTTATATGCCAGGCTTTGAGCCACCTTTTACACTCGTTGAAGGTGAGAAATTGTATTTTACCAAAAATTGGGCTTAATGAGAATCGTTTGCTGTGTTACAACTGATGTTAATTTTGACCAGCGTATGCGGCGCATATGTACAACCCTAACAGATGCTGGACATGATGTAATGCTTATCGGTAGACGGCGTAAGCAATCTCAGGCTATAGTACCACAAATCTTTCAACAAAAAAGATTGCCTATGGTTTTTCAGCAAGGAAAGCTATTTTATATTGAATACAATTTGCGCTTATTCTTTGCGTTACTTTTTGTAAAAACTGATGTTATTTGTGCCATTGATTTGGATAGCATTATACCTTGTCTTTGGGTGTCGAAGTTACGCAATAAGAAAAGGGTTTATGATGCGCATGAGTTATTTTGCGAAATGGATGAAATTGTTGCTAGGCCGCTAATTTATAAAGTTTGGAAATGGATCGAAAGATATGCTGTTCCTCAATTTAAACATGGGTATACAATTGGTAAATGTTATGCGAATGAGTTTAAAAAAATGTATGGTGTTGATTACGAAATTGTAAGAAATGCCACAGTACTTCGCGAGACAGTAGAAGCGCCTCGAAAGGAGAAATTTATTTTATATCAAGGCGCTGTAAATGAAGGTAGATGCTTTGAGCAATTAATTCCTGCCATGCGAGAGGTAGATGCCACACTTGTTATTTGTGGAGAAGGCAATTATTATAATCAAGCCAAAGCACTAGTAAAAAAATATAACTTACAACATAAAATAGTTTTTAAGGGTTTCGTACAACCTAAAGATTTAATACAGTATACCCAAATTGCATACATAGGAATTACGTTGTTTTCAAGTGTAGGCCTTAGTAACTATTATTCTATGGCAAATCGCTTTTTTGATTACATGCATGCAAATGTGCCGCAGATTTGTATGAAATACCCTGAGTATGAACAAGTGAATGCAACGTATGAAATTGCCTTCTTGGTAGATAAACCAACAGAAGAAAATATTATATTGGCACTTAATTCTTTACTCAAAAATACGAGTTACCATAAGCGATTAAGCGACAACTGTAATGAAGCTAAAAAGTTGTATTGCTGGCAACAACAAGAAATTACTTTACGTAAAGTCTATGAAAATTTATGACAGATAAGAGGCTCCATATTGTTACTTGGGATGTTCCATATCCTGCAGATTATGGAGGGGCCGTGGATGTGTATTATAAACTCAAATACCTATCCGATTTAGGTATAAGAATTGTTTTGCACAGTTTCGAATATGGCAATAGAACTGAACAAGCGCACCTAACAGAAATTTGTGATGAAGTATATTATTACCCTCGCTTGATGAGTTGGAAAGGGTTGGATGCTACTTTACCTTATATTGTTTCTTCTCGAAAGAATGATGATTTATTAAATAATTTAGCAAAGGATGATGCACCTATTTTGTTTGAAGGAGTGCATACTACCTATTATTTAAAGCATGAACGTTTAAAAACTAAAGCGAAATTCGTCCGAACGCATAACATTGAATGTAATTATTATCAACAGCTAGCCCAACATGAAAAAACATTTTTGAAGCGAATTTATTATTACTGGGAGTCAACTAGATTAAAGCACTACGAACTCACCTTACACGAAGCATTTGGATTTATTGAAATTGCCTTACAAGATTATGACTATTTTAATAATAGTTATTCAAAGCATGAGCATTTGTATTTGCCGGGTTTTCAGCAACATCAAAATGTAACATGCAAGGAGGGGAATGGAGAATATTGTTTATATCATGGAAATTTAAGCATTGCAGAAAATGAGAAAGCAGCATTATTTTTGATACAGGAAGTTGCCATTAATTTACCTTTTGAAATAATCATTGCTGGAAAAAATCCAAGTAATTCTTTAAAGCAGTTAGCCTCCGAGAAAGTAAAAATAATTGCGAATCCTTCGGACGATGCTTTGCATCAACTCATTCGTGATGCACATATTCATTTATTACCTAGCTTTCAAAATACTGGTTTAAAATTGAAATTGTTACACGCGTTATTGGTCGGTCGGTTTTGTATTTGTAATGAAGCCATGCTTATAGGCACTCACTTACATTCGAGTGTTTATATCGCAAATGATGCCAAAGCATTTCAAAGTAGGATACTAGAGTTAATGCAATCGACTTTTACGCAAGAAGATATTGAAACGAGAAAAAAAGATTTGCAAGACTACTTACCACAACATAATGCGGAAAAGTTGGTTAAATTTATTTTTAGGTCGGAATAGATTTAATACAAAACACTGGCATTGTCCATAACTCTACCATGCTCTGTTCTAATAATACGTGAGCGGAATTTTTGGATAATATTATAATCATGGGTTGCCATCAAGATAGCTGTACCATAATCAACACAAATTGAGTGTAACAATTGCATTATTTCATCCGAAGTATCAGGATCTAAATTTCCAGTAGGCTCATCTGCGAGAATCAGTTTAGGATTATTTAGCAAGGCACGGGCAATGTCAACACGTTGTTGTTCGCCACCACTCATTTCATAAGTCATTTTACCACCTTGACCTTTCAAACCTACCTTACTTAGCACACTATGCACTTTTTCTTGCATCAAGCTTTTGTCAGTCCATCCTGTCGCTCGTAGCACAAATAAAAGATTCTCATTTACGTTTCTATCAGTCAGTAACTGAAAATCTTGAAATACAATACCCAAATTTCTTCGTAAAAATGGAACATTCTTCCAAGTTAGTTGCTGTAAGTCAAAGCCACAAACGTCGCCTTGTCCTTGCACTAAAGGAATGTTGCCATATAAAGTTTTAAGCAAACTTGATTTTCCAGTTCCAGTTTTACCAATTAAATACACAAATTCACCTTTATAAATCGACAAATTAACGTTGGACAAAATAAGTGAGCTTCCTTGATAAATTTGTGCGTTTGTAAGTTGCAAAACAGGCTGTGCATTCATATTAAGTACCGAGTTGAAACTCAAAAATAGGGTTTTCGAGCCAATATTGAACTCATTGTATTAGCAACTTCTTGCCAAATAGTATAAATACGATATCCTACTTTTGCGCTGTGATAAAAATTGGACATATAGAATTGCCTGATTTCCCGCTACTACTAGCGCCTATGGAAGACGTTAGCGATCCTCCATTTCGAGCGGTTTGTAAGGAACTTGGAGCGGATTTGATGTATACAGAATTTATAAGCAGTGAAGGATTAATTCGAGACGCAATCAAAAGCCGGCAAAAATTGGATATATATGATTATGAGCGTCCAATAGGTATTCAAATTTTTGGGGGAGATGAAGACGCTATGTGCTTATCGGCCAAAATAGTAGAAGCTACGGGCCCTGATTTATGTGATATAAATTTTGGTTGTCCAGTGAAAAAAGTGGTCTGCAAAGGAGCTGGGGCGGGTATCTTAAAAGATGTCCCGAAGATGGTTTCGCTTACGAAGGCGGTTGTCAATTCGGTTAAAATTCCAGTCACCGTAAAAACTCGGTTAGGCTGGGATGAAAGTTCAAAGAATATTGTAGATGTGGCGGAAAGATTACAAGATGTAGGCATTCAAGCGCTATCGATTCATGGACGAACTCGTGCGCAAATGTACAAAGGTGAAGCCGATTGGAGTTTGATTGCAGCCGTGAAGAATAACCAACGAATGCATATCCCTATTTTTGGCAATGGCGATATTGATTCACCGCAAAAGGCAGTTGCCTATAAAAACAAGTATGGTGTAGATGGCGTCATGATAGGACGAGCTTCTATCGGATATCCATGGATATTTAATGAGATCAAACATTTTATAAAAACGGGT
Source organism: Chitinophagaceae bacterium (assembly GCA_044234005.1). Lineage (GTDB taxonomy): Bacteria > Bacteroidota > Bacteroidia > Chitinophagales > Chitinophagaceae > OLB11. The sequence continues at coordinate 18,474 of JBIIJE010000013.1, forward strand.
GAAACACCTCTGGCACCGAGTGTTGAGGAGCGAGTTAAAGTATGTCGTAAGCATTTGCTTCATTCATTAACATGGAAAGGACCCAAATTAGGTATTGTAGAAATGCGCCCTCATTATTCTAATTACTTAAAAGGGTTATCTCATGTTAAGGAGTTCAGGATGGAACTTGTTCATGCGAATAGTTTAATGCAAATAGATGAAATATTTGAACGTATAATTATTCACTATTCTCTGCAAGAAGTTTTGAGCTAACTTAGTAATCATCATTATTTCATCAAAAAAATTCAATAAAATAAAAAGTATATTTATGAGTAAGGTACAATTAGGCGATACAGTTCGCGTACATTATAAAGGCACATTTACCGAAGGTGGTGAATTGTTTGATAGTTCTGAAGGAAGACCACCCTTGGAGTTTAAAGTAGGTAGCGGCATGGTAATACACGGTTTCGATAAAGGTGTTTTGCAAATGCAAGCTGGAGATAAAAAGCAAGTAGAAATCCCACATTTAGAAGCTTATGGCCCTTTTAATGAAATGATGATTTTCGAATTTGATAAGAAGGAAATACCCGCAGATATGGGCGAACCGGCAGTAGGGATGGAATTACATATGATGGATAATGAAGGCAATGAATTACCTGTTATTGTTATGGAGGTAAAAGAAGAAACTATCGTACTCGATGGTAATCATCCATTAGCGGGTAAAGATTTAACTTTCGAAATAGAATTGGTTGAAATAGTTGTTACACCAAGTTGATTTATAAATCAGACCTAAGGGATAATTTATAAATCTTACTGAGTATTACCTAAGTCATAATACTAACTTTTACGCGCAGGAGCAACACCCATCGCTTTATAAATATATTGTTGGGCTGTTTCTCGAACGCCGCCATTTCTATTAATGGCTTTATTATCGGCGTTGGGGTAAGTTCTATTTGAAAGAAAAACAAAAATTACTTTATTGTCAGGATCTGCCCAAACGCAAGTGCCTGTAAAGCCTTGGTGACCAAATGCGCTAAAGGGTGTATTATTTGCACAGGGTGAACCTTTACTGCTGTTTTGTTCGGGTTTATCAAAGCCTAAAGCTCTTCTACTAATAGCAGAATTTTTGGCGGTAAACAATTCTACAGTTGATTTTTTAAAATATCGTTTGCCTTTATAGACACCACCATTGATGAGCATTTGAAGTAAAATGCCTAAGTCTTCGGCTGTTGAAAATAAACCTGCATGCCCACTTACACCACCAAACATCGCCGCACCCATATCATGTACATAGCCTTGAATAGTTTGGTATCGAAAGTAATCATCGTATTCACTGGGTGCGATATCGATTAGCTTAAATTTTTTAAAGGCTTCAAAGCATGTGTGAGTCATGCCAAGGGGTTTATAAAACTCTTGCTCTACATAGTTGTCTAATTTCTTTTTTGTGATAGACTCAACCACTTTTTGCATGAAAATAAAATCTAAATCAGAATAAACATATCTGCCCCGATTTTCGAGTGGGGAATCTAAAATTCGATTCCACATTGTATCTATCCAATGGCGATTCATGTATAAATTATTGGCAACCTTAATACAATAATTACCATTTTTTGATTTTGCATAAATACTCGGGTCTGGATGTAGTGTGCTATCTAGTGTTTCCTTGTAAAATGGAATCCAAGCTTTCAATCCTGCTTGATGCGTGAGAATATCTTTGATGCTTAAGTACTCTTTATCAGTACCGTGTGTTATTGGCAAGTATTTTCCCAAAGTTGCATTTAAATCAAGTTTTCCTTCGTCATACAATTTCATGACAGCGACAGTAGTTGCCGCTATTTTGGTTACAGATGCGATATCATAAATTGTATTATTGTCAACGGTGTTTTTTTTATCTGGTGTGAGGTAACCAAATGATTTGTCGTAGAAGACTTTGCCATCTTGTGAAGCAAATACTCGGCAGCCAGGAAATACATTACTCTGCACAGCGTTGCTCAAATAGGCATCTAATTTACTTAATTCATTATAGTTAATGCCAAGTGCGCCTGGACTCACGCAGCACTCTATATTTACATCAGCTGAAAATCTGTTTTCATTTTTCGAATTTGGAGCTATTGTTTTATTTTGCTTATCAAACTTATCTATATCTTGAGCTTCGCCTAGTACGTTGGTTAAGGATACAATTCCATCGCCAAACTTGAAATTATCACATACGGTGACTGGCAATTTCCCGTTCGGTTTTACTTGCCCAAAAATAATTTCAGCAGCAGTTGTTTGTGTTTCATCAGCCTCATCATAACATACCATCAGGCCATCTGAAGAACAAAAACTTTTAGCGGCGTACGGATTGCCAAATAATACACTAATTGCTTTATTTGTCTTCATTAAGGCTTGAACTGCATTTACTTCGCCATCATCTAAACCAAAATTCCCTTTTGGGTATAATGCAACATTATGAATGCCAACTATAATTGCATCTGCTTGTCTCATTTGCGATAAAAATCCACTTAGTTCTCTTGGATTCGTGGGTGCATAAACTACCTTATTAATACCATATTTCTGTAAGCTTTTTGAAAATGTATTCTCTGAACTTGTGCCAACACCAACATACCAAATATTCTTTACAGTCTTCCGTTTTACTTTATCAATTATTTGATTTTTATCGTTGAGTAAAGTAATAGCCGCTTCTGAAACTTGCTTACGTAGCGTTGAGGTTAGTTCATTTAGGTCTTCATCAATATTTTCAACACTAATTTTTTTTACTGTTTGCAATCCTGCTTTATATTTTGCGAGTAAAATTTTCTTTACACTTTCTTCTAATCGAGATTCATCAATCTTACCCGTTTCGATGGCTTCCTTTATTTTTCGCAATCCTGTAGGCACATCTTGAGAAAAAAGTAGCACATCATTTCCTGCCATAAACGCTTTTAAATCTATATCACCTGGTTCGTAATATTTAGCTATACCTTCCATATTTAACGCATCTGTAAACACAATACCTTTGAATCCCATTTTATTTTTCAGTAATTCAGTGATTGCATTTTCAGATAGTGTGGTAGGGGTATTCACTCGTTTGTCGATGGCTGGTATTTGTAAATGAGCCACCATAACAGATTGAATTCCATTGTCAATTAATTTTTGAAATGGGAATAATTCCAAACCCTGTAATTGAGTAAGCGATTTACTTATTTCAGGCAAATCTTTGTGTGAATCGACATCCGTATCACCATGGCCTGGAAAATGTTTTGCACAAGCCATAATGCCATTGTCTTGCAAACCACGCATATATTGATTGCCATAATTTGCAACCTTGTTTTTGTCTTCACCAAACGAACGAAAGTTAATGACTGGATTATTTGGATTATTATTTACATCGATGACTGGTGCAAAATCGATATGTATGCCAAGTCTATTACATTGGTTTGCAATAAAACTAGCTACTTTATAAACTAATAGACTATCGCGCATTGCGCCCATCATGAGCTGCCGTGGTAAATCGCGTATTCCTTTTAAGCGCATGCCTAAACCCCACTCGGCATCCATGGCTATCAATAATGGAATTTTACTTTTTTGTTGGTATGAATTTGTTTGCTCTGCTTGTTCTTTAGGTGTTCCTTGCATAAATATTACACCGCCTATACCATTTTCATCGATACGCTTTTCGATAAGTGCTTGATTATATTTTTCTCCGCCAGAATAAGCCGCAATCATAAAAAGCTGCCCGATTTTTTGCTCTAAACTCAATCCTGTATAAACACTATCTACCCATTGAGATGCTTCATCTTTTAATTGAGGCAAGGGTACTGTTTTATCTGCGGGTTGCGCAGCACTTTTATAAAACAAACTTGAGAGAAAAATAATTGAGAGAAGGCGCATGCATTGAATTTGGTCAAAATTAATTTTTATCATGCATAGGAATGTTTTTAAAAAAACAAATAGGCTTAAAGAAAAGTCAATAAAAATTAGGCTACAAATCGATGTTGAATGACTTGGTATTGAGTTCGGCAACTGCATTTTTATCACAATCTCCATTGCCATAATCTACAGAGCGAAGACTTTTCCCTTGAGGCTGAATATCTAACTTGCCACTTGTAAAATGACGGCATGTTCCCGTTTTTATAATGGATTTAGTAATATTCATAGCATAATAGTCTCGGTTTAAACTAACCCCATTGCCTGTACCAATTAATTCGAATTCATCGTCTTCGAAAACAGGTGTCAAATATCCTTTTGTCCAAGTACGCGTTCTATTTGCATTCCAAGATAATGTGTCTAATGTATTAGGTAATAAATATTTACCCGTTACAGCTATGTCAAAAACAGGTTGTAACAATACATTATTGGGTTTTCGAGTAACAATACTTTGTCCGAAAACTTGATGATTATCAATATAATAGTTGTCGAATGTAATAGTAATAACATTGTTTACATCATTAAACAAATTGCCTGTGTAGGCAACATTAATTTTGCCTTTGCGGCTCCGATTATCATTGCCTATGCAATTTACATTTCCAAAATCAATTAGTATTGTACGAGGGTTACTCAACTCGTTGTGAGTAATAGTAGCGCAATAACCTGCGGTTTTATAATTTGACAAATTATCACCTGTTTTTTTAGTCGACGCATCTTCTGCAATTTCGAGCGCATTATTAAAAATAAATTCGCCAAGTACTTGATCCTGAACTGCACTCATATCTGTATCGCGCTCACGAACGCAAGCTGCATTAAGTAAAATAATACATGTAAATAATATGATACCGAGAAATGAAAATTTCAAACTTTGCATATACGTATTCAAAAATTAGTTATTATAAAGCTTTAAAAGTAAGGATATTTTAGCAAAAAATCACAGATACCTTATCCTTCGATGTGAAAAGAAATAAGTATCATACGGGTGGTCAAACCATTTATAGCCCTATTGGTTGGTTCATCATCATTTCGCATTAAAATATTACCCAAACCATTGCTAATTTTTATTTCGGGTGAGAAGATAAAATTGGGATAATAAAACTCAAATCCAAGCCCCAAATTATAGCCATAGTCAAATGCTTTCACTTTTATAACATCATTGCGTCTTTTGGAACGCGCATTGGCGTTGAAATCGAAGTCCAATTTAGCACCAGCACAAACATAGAATCTGAAATTTTCTTGTCTATCTGATTTAAACTTAGCTTCTAATGGCAAATTGAACATGACAGATTCAAACGAGTTGGTGAATTTTTTATCATCATAAAAAGTAAAAGTGAGCCCTTTTTCACGAATCATAAAGGTGGGTATCGTGCGAATATCAATGAAATTACTGATTCGCAAATTACCCATGATGCCGATTAAAAAACCGGGTTTCCATGAGGGGGTTATATTTTTAATCGTGTCAGTATTGACAAATGACGATGAAGGATTGACTTTATACTGTGCAAAATTGGTTCCTATGGTCATGCCAAAGTAATAAGGTGCTGATTCGTGTTCGTAATTGTTCATGTTTTCGCTTTGCGCCTTTGCATGAAAGTTCAGAAGTAAGCACATAAGCATGCAGATTACTTGATAGCATAGTAGATTGAAGCGATTCCGAAACTGAGTGGTTTGCATATGGTATTTTTAAATCCTGCGCTTTGCAATATTACACACATTTCATCACCTTCAGGAAAAACCTCTACTGAATTGGGTAAATACGTGTAAGCTTCGCTGTTTTTATTAAATAATTTGCCTATTGCAGGCGTTATATAACGAAAATAAAGGTGATAAAATTGTTTAATCGGGAAAGTTTTAACTTTTGAAAACTCGAGAATTACAAATTGGCCTTCAGGTTTTAAAACACGATAAATTTCTTGTAATCCGCTGCCTAGGTTTTCGAAATTACGAACACCAAATGCTACGGTTACTGCATCGAAGGTATTAGTATCAAAAGGTAAATTTTCACTATCGCCCTTTACAAGTTCAATATTATTTTGAAGCTGTTTGGCCTTAATTTTTGTCTGTCCTATTGCTAGCATATTTGCTGATAAATCAAGTCCGATAACTTTATCTGGATTTAACTTTTGCAATGCGATAGCTAAATCTGCAGTGCCTGTTGCTACATCTAAAATGTACTTTGGTTTTGCGGGGGCTAGCATTTTAATGACTTTATTACGCCACAACACATCGATTCGGAAGGATAGTAAGCGATTGAGGAAATCGTAACGTTCAGCAATGGCATCGAACATATTTTCGACTTGTTGCTTTTTACTTAAATTAGATTGTTGATCTGGCACTACGATTGTTCCCATAATGTTGGCAAAGATAGAAGTAAGATTTAGGATATCATCATTTGAAGAATAAGTATTGGTTATACCCTAAAACAATACAACTAGCCAATCTCAGGTATTAGATTTTCACTTTCTCTCTTTTGCATGGATAGATGCGAAACCCTAGGGGCCTATTTACAGCGTCAGGAGCTGATATTTCTGGTTAAAGTAAGCAACTTCCTATTTCAAAGTGACGAGCAAAAGCTGGTTAGAACCTATATCTCAGTGTGGCTATGTTGCGATTATTTTCTAGGGTTATTGAGTTTATAAATGGTCTTAAATAGTGAATGTCGAGAATAGGAAGTAGTTTATCACTTACTTTTGCAGATATATGGAAGTAAAATTTACGGAGTATTTGATTAGTAATCCTGATGTGAAAACTTGTCCTAAGGCAGATAAGCCTGAAATTGCATTCATTGGACGTAGTAATGTAGGAAAATCGTCGCTCATTAATATGTTGTCGAATAAAAAAGAGCTTGCTAAAATTTCATCATCGCCAGGTAAAACGCAATTGATTAATCATTTTTTGATTAACAAAAATATGTATTGGGTCGATTTGCCGGGTTATGGTTTCGCCAAAGTGGCTCAAAGTAAAAGAATAGCTTGGACAAAAATGATATGGAACTATGCTGAACAAAGAACTAATTTACTTACCTTGTTTGTATTGGTTGATAGCAGACATAAGCCTCAGAAACTTGATATTGAGTTTGTAAATAAATTAGGAGAAAAAGGAATTCCATTTGCACTTGTTTTTACCAAAGCTGATAAAGAAAGCCAAAAAGAAGTTGCCTTACATGTTAGTTTGTTTAAAACTGCGCTCTTAAAAACCTGGGAGGAATTACCTCCCATATTTGTAACCTCCGCGGTAAAGCGACTTGGCAGAAAGGAGATCCTAACTTACGTAGAGGATTTGTGTAAGGATTTTGAAGTGCAAATTCCATAAAAAAAGCTATCGTGAAGATAGCTTTTCGTGATTGGATAAAAGTTTGCTTAGAATTTGAATCTTGAGCCATTTTGAGCTACAAAACCAACTACATCCCGAACCGTAGTTAATGAACCAAAGTTAGATTCAACTAAATCATTGGCAATATTGTATTTGGAAGATGGCATATTTTTAAATCCGCTTACCGCTCGAGCAGTAGAAAGTAATGAGTTTAAGTTACCGCCTAAGTTTAGCTTACCGCCAAAATCGTTGATGCCGTTTTGAAGCAGCGTATTGGCCATGTTGCGCATCACAGATTTCGCAACTTGTTGCATGAACGGATTTCCACTTAATTGAGAAACCGTTTTAGCATTATTAAAGCTATGATAGGTGCCGCAACTGCTCAGTAAGCCAATTGTAAGGCTTAAACATAGTGAGTATGAAATTATTTTTTTCATTATTATATTATTGTTTGTTTTAAATAAAAATTAGTTGAACTTAAAATTGCGTCCATTCTGGGCTACGAATCCTATTAAATCGCACATATTTCCAACAGTGCTGAATTTTTCATCCAGTTTTTTAGGATAAATTTGGTAGTTATCACTCAACATTTTTTTGAAGCTATTTACTTGATCTCCAGATTTTAATAGAGAAGACAATGGGGTTAATAGATTCAATTTTTCATCAGGAACAATATTGTCTTGTTTGAGAAATCCTGCGACATTCTTCATTAAATTTTTTGCAAGATTGAAATAAAATGGATTGCCGCTTAGTTGGCTTACTTTAGTAACAGAGCTGATAGTGCGATATTGGTTGCAGCTACTAAAAGCTAAAATGCAAACAAGAGCAAGGGAAAGGAAGTACTAGTGTTTTTTCATTGCAAATTTTTTAGCGAATATATAAATTTATTGATTGTTCGTGTCTGATTAGCTGGGTAATCTACTAGATTTATAGTTGCTCCAATTTTTTTCAAGGGCAGTTGTAAATTACTTCTAAGGTTGCTATTTTTTGGTATTACATACTCAAAGCAAAATTAAGCGGCTAGCTAAAGAGAAATGAACTTTATATTTCATGACTTAAATAATAGTGATATTAGAATATTTGCCACAAAATTGACAAGAATTTTCAACACATATTCCATTAAATCATATCAAGTTCGCCCCTTAATTTAGGAATATAAGTTGAATTATGAACCCTCTTTATACCGAATGTGAAACTTAAATAAGCAATCATTTTACGCTTGGCACCAACTTGCTGCCAAGCAGGTAATCTCATTTAGTATATCTAAAAAGTACTTTGGACTATGTGGTCAATAAAAATTTAATCAAATCAATGCTTGGTCCAAATCAAGCAGTAAATCTTCAATATCTTCAATGCCTACACTCATGCGAATGAGTCCATCTGTAATGCCGCTTTGCAGCCGCAACTCGCGCTGGACACCTACATGTGTTGTGCTAGCCGGATGAGACACTAAAGTATCGCATGTGCCTAAAGAAACTGCGTGGGTGCAAAGCGAAAGGCTGTTGATGAATTTTTTACCTGCTTCAAAACCTCCTTTGACTTCAAAACTCATTAATGCACCAGCATGTTTCATTTGTTTTTTAGCCAAATTATAATCAAGATGATTTTCTAGACCCAGATAATTCACAAATTCAACTTTAGGATGTTGTGCTAGAAAATTTGCAACGTGCGCAGCATTACAACAATGTTTATCCATACGCAATGGCAAGGTTTTAATACCTGTATTTAATAAATAAGCATCAAAGCCACTTACACTAGCCCCTAACAATCTAAAATGCTTCGTGGCTTTGGTTTGCATAAATTCAATATCACGACCCAACAATATGCCACCAATTGCAGTGCCATGTCCATTTAAAAATTTTGTAGTAGAATGAATCACAAAATCGACGCCAAACGAAAAAGGTTTCTGTAAGTATGGCGTGGAGAAAGTATTATCTACTGCTACCTTCAAATTGCATGCATGAGACAACTTTGTTATGACTTCAATATCAACACACTGCAATGTAGGATTCGCTGGCGTTTCAATATATACAAGCTGTATGGTTTTATCTTTAGCCAATGTTTCTTCAACTAATTCATGATTCTTAAAATCAATGATTACGGCTTCAATACCATAGGCAGGTAATATTTTATCGAGCAATTCTTGTGTACCTCCGTACAAAGAAAAATGGGTTAATATCTTTTGACCGGCTTTTAAATTTGACAACATAAGTGTACTTATAGCAGCCATACCTGAAGCGTGCAAAATTGCTTTTACTTCCAAAGGATTTCCTTGTTCATCTATCAATTCATGAGTTTCTAATGCGGCTATTTTATTCTCGATTTGTGTAGTAGTGGGACTCCCAAAACGACCATACACATAACCCTCTTCCTTACCCTGAAATAAATTAATTGCGTGTTCGGCGCTATTAAATAAATAAGTACTTGAAGCGTAAATAGGAGTTAGATGGCTATTGTGTTGCTCTTTTTCAAAACCGGCATGTATGCATGCCGATTGGAATCCTTGCTTTGAATTTTTCATTCGGCAAATGTATTTGATACTATTCAATTTGGTTGAAAATCTAATACCCATGTGATTTGTGTCGCAGACCAAATCATAGATTGGTAAATGCCGATGGTTATTTTGTTAAGAGCAATTTGAGGCACGAAAAATTGGTCTGTACAAAATTCAAATCGGTATAAATCCTAATCACATCCATCACGCTTCAATATCCTTACTTACATTCGCAGTATGAAATCATTGTTACTCTCCTTTGTGAATTACAATATATGGGCTAATCAGCGAGTGATTGTGTTGATGCAAAAATTAAATGAAGAACAGCTCACCGCCGATTTGGGTAGTAGCTTTCATACCATAAAAGATACTACCTATCACATTTGGATGGCCGAAAGCATCTGGATGCAACGCTTGCACTTACAAGAAAATATAATTCTACCGCATCTTGATTTTGCAGGAAGTTTTCAAGAAGCTTGCACAGCTTGGCAAAACGTTTCGAATGAAATGGCAAAGTTTGTCAATGCCCAATTCGATGATAGAAGTTTCGAGCATGAAGTAATCTATCATACCCTCAAAAAAGAACCCATGAAAAGTAAGGTAAGCGATATGATTTTACATTGTATGAATCATAGTACATTTCATAGAGGGCAAATCATACATTTTCTTAGACAACTTGGGGTTACGCAATTACCAAGCACAGATTTTATAGCTTACTCACGCGAAAAAAAATAAATTGATGTCCAAGCCCATTCGAGTACTAACATTAGTGCCTTACAAAATTTTTCCAGCCATAATGGGCGGGCAAAAAGGCGTGGCATTATTTTATGATGCCTTTTGTAAACTTGTAAGTCTTTATTGTGTTACAAGTATTTCTAATGTGAATCATAACGTTAATTACACCGTTGATACCTATTTAAGTAATAGCCCACTCCGTTACATCAATCCATTTTTATTCTTCAATATCAAACGACGCATTCGAGCTTTTAGAATCGATTATCTAATATTCGAGCATCCATATTTTGCTTGGCTAATTGTTCTTTTAGCCACGTTTAGCAATGTAAAAATTATTGTTCACTCTCATAATATCGAAAGTGAGCGATTTAGAACTTTAGGTAAATGGTGGTGGAAAATATTATGGCACTATGAAAAAATGGCTTATCGAAATGCCAATCTTATTTGGTTTAAAACCGTTGAGGACAAAGATTATGCAATTAAACAATATGGCATCAAAAGCGAGCAAGCACATGTGATTCCATACGGGGTTGAACTCAATGCATTGCCTACAAAAAATATAATGGATGAGGCTAAAGATTATGTTATCAAAAAACACCAACTAAACATTGATGATAAAATTATTCTTTTTAATGGCACCTTAAATTATGGCCCAAATCTGAACGCACTGGATACTATACTCAATCATATAAATCCTCAATTACTCGCAACACGGCAGCAATATAAGATTATTATTTGTGGCAAAAATTTGCCTGCCACTTATAATAATCTTGAAGCATATGCTGCGCAAAATATTGTTTATGCCGGCTTTGTAGATGACATTGATGTTTACTTTAAAGCTTGCGACATTTTTATGAATCCTGTATTGGATGGCGGTGGTATTAAAACCAAATTAGTAGAAGCCCTTGGTTTTGGCAAACAAGCCGTGTCAACCACAAACGGCGCTTTTGGCGTAGATGCTAATATTACGGGTCAACGGCTTAGCATAGTGCCTGATAATGATTGGGATGCGTTTACAAGTGCTATTTTGATGCAATTGAATCAACAAGATTTTGATGATAATAAATTGTTCTATACACATTACGCTTGGGGCAATATTGCACATAAAGCATTTAACTCACTCACGAGGTAAAACATCAGTTTTTATTAAATCTAATAGCTGAAACATTTTTACTTTTACTTCGCGAGGTTTGCAAGCATAATTATTTACGATAAATGCGAATGAAGTTTTTCTTCCATCTTTTAAGGTCATATAGCCAGCATATGAACGTGTGCCACCAATATAGCCACTCTTCATAATGATACCATTCATGTTTGGCAAACTTTCGTAGTATGTTTTATAATATTTTTCGTTGACTTGGCTTCTCAATAATTGTGCGAGAATATAGGTAGTAATTCTGTTGGTTGGTGCCAAACCACATGCATCTTTTAACACCACTTTCTTCATATTGATTCGTTTCAATACTGCATGCCGAACCATAAGTTGCAGTCCATCGTACCAGCTTCCTTGCTTAAATGCTTTCACGGCTAAGGTTTTGCAAAATGCTTCGGCGTATAGGTTCAAACTTTTTTGGTTACACCAATAGACCAACTGCGATAATGGTGGAGAATTCAAGGTTGTAATTAAAATCTCTTTTTCAGTACTATTCACATTCTGTTCTATAAATTGGAACTCTTTTTTCAAGTAATTTATCAATTCAGTTCTAAAATCTTCTGCTGGCGTAAGCCTTGCCAATTGCATATTATAGTTTTTTTCCTTTGGAGAAAGTACACCACGCAATGTGTATTTGCAACTTCCGTTTAAATAAGCAAAGGCTTCTTCAGTTGTGGCATTATCCTTGTGAATCAGCTCAATACAAAAATCTTTTAAATTATCATAGCCGGCAGTATTACTAATAATTTCGAACGAATTTTTTGTGGGTTTTAAGTTTAATTCAAATTTATTTTCTCTCCAATTTAGTCCATAAACACCTGCACCATAATAGTTGCCAACATCTTCAGCCAACCACGAAGTATTAATCGCTGTATCGCTAAATAGGTTGTCAACAATTTTTATATCACCTTGGAATTGCTCAATACCTGCTTGATGCAATCCTTTTGCTATTTGTATTTTTACTTCATCGGCTTTTGTTTCTTTGTAACGGTCGGATCCTAAACTTGGGTCGCCACAACCATATACTATTAAAGTTCCTTTCGCCTGCTTATCGACAATTTTACCTTGAAAAGTTACTTTGGTTTGATAAGTAAAATTTTCGCCTAGTTGTTTTAAAGCCACCGCGGTTATGAAAGTTTTTAGTGTTGAAGCTGGCGCTAGTGCCATGTCTTTATTCTTATTTATTAGCACTTTGCCACTAGCTTCATCGAGTAAGGTAAAACTAATATTCGCATTTTTATAGGCTTCTTGTTTTTTCATTTCATTAAGACCTTTAGCCATATTGAGTAAGAATGACTGCGAGAAAATCGAATTGGAATACAAGATGATGTAACCGCAAATCAGTATGTTAAGAATAAATTTCATGCCTTGATGTTTGCTATAGCTTCATAAAAAAAGTCTTGCGACAATTCACAAGACTTCATTTATAAAAAAGTATATTGATTTATTTAATTATAGTTTTTAATGTTGCTTCATTAATTACAAGAGGATATTTGGTTTCAAGTTCTTGATTCCATTGTTTCTCCAAGTAATCTTGATACTCAGAAATTACATATCCTTTTGCTTCTTGTAACGTTTTTGTAGTTGGTTGGTCAAATGCTTCTTTCACATCTACTATACCATAGCTGCCATCTTCGTTTTTGTAATAAGATGAATATTTACCTGTAACTAAGTTAAGATTAGCGGGGAATTTTGTTTTTTCGAATTTGCCTGATTCTGTTACTGCTTTATCTTGAACGCCGTCACCATTTACTATTTTTACAATTTCTTCAGGAGACTTACGTGGTAGCGTGCTCAATTCTTTTACTAAATTTTTCATAGCATCTTCGTCAATGGTTCTATACAAATCAGCTGTTACTGCTGGTGCCCACTGATATTTATTCTTGTGATTTTCATAATAGGTTTGCAAACCAGTTGTATCGGTTGAGGCTCTGCTCCAAACTGTTTTATCGGTGAGTTCAAACAACATAATCCCATCTTTATACTCTTCTAGCAAATTTTTGTATTCTTCATTTTCATCTGCTAGTCTATTTTCTTGAACATCATACAATACCTTCTCTGCATAGTTTTTGAATAAAGATCTAAGTGTACTGGCTTTCTGACCGTAGATTCTACCTCTTGTAAATGTTTCGATATAGCTAGCAAAATCAGCTTGCGTAAATGAATTGCCGTCTAATGAAAAAACACTTTTAATCATTTTGCTATATGTATCGGCTTTGTATGTTCCATTATCCATGGTTGAATCTGGAATTGCATCTATCAATTGATTTACTGCGTTCATATCTTCTATGTAATTCAATTTTACTTTTACTTTATCAATATATTGTTGGCGTGCAATTTCAATTCTACCATCTTTTTCTACTTTTTTGGTAAGCTCATTCTTCATGCTATCGTAGGGTCGTAAAGGTATCTTTTTGATTAGCTTTATAATGTGGTAACCGAAATCCGTTGAAATGGGTTCTGCAATATCACCCGGTTTTTTTAAGCCAAAAGATGCATTCTCAAAAGCAGGAACCATTTCGCCAACTTTAAATGTTTGAAGAACACCTTCAGAATTATTAGAGAATTTATCATCTGAATGTTTTTCAACCAAGGTTTCAAATTTTGCACCTTTTTTCAATGCCAAGGCAATCGAGTCGATTTTTTTCTTTGCGGCAGCCTTTGCTTCTTCGCCACCACTTTTCGAAACTTGCACAAGAATTTGAGCTACTTGAATTTCGCCGCGTGCAGGTCTTTCTTCTAATTTTTTTACAATATGGTAGCCATAAATTGTGCGAAATGGCTTGGATACTGTATTTAAAGGCGTATTATAAGCTGCGTTTTCGAATGGATATACGATTTGCATGGCTGTGAAAAAACCTAAATCGCCACCATTTTTACCAGATTGTTTGTCGTCGCTAAATTGCTCAGCAAGCTTTGCGAAATCGGCTTTGTTACTTGTGATTTGTTTATATAGACTATCAATTCTATTAAACGCACCTAGGCTATCATCGGTGGTATTGCTTACGTTTAATAAAATGTGAGCTACACGCACATCTTTCTTTAATCTTTCGTGTGATTCTTTCACCAATCTTTCGGTAACTTCTTTATCTGTTAAATAAGTTTTTGCCAATTGCTTTTTGTAAGAAACAAAATCGCTTTGAATACTTGATAAGGTGTCCATTTTCAAACGATTCGCTTCTGCTACTTTCATTTTAAAGCGACCGTATAAACTTAAATATTCTCGCACCGCTTTGTCACTAAAATCAGGTTTAGTGTTATTGATATTTTTTGTGTACATGCGCAAAAATTCGTTTTTACCAACTGCCGTACCTCCATAGGTAAATAGCGTAGCATCAGCTGGTTTTTTCTGCGCTACCAATTCAAAGGTAAATAATACGAATAAGCAACTTGTGATTGAAAAAATAAGCTTTCTCATGAATGTGTCTTCCAATAATTTTTTAATAATTAACAATAAATAAAACGATATGAAAAAAGAAGTAAGGTTAAGGATTTTTCTTCTTTTTGTCCAACCAATCGAGCAGACCTAAAAGACTTTTATCGTCGAATCGCTTACCTCGGATGATTTTTTTATCGTCGAGCAAATATACAGTAGGCGTGCTGTAAACATCATAAAACGATCGAAAATTTGTGATATGATTTGGGTCAGAAACATGAATCCAACCATCATTCAATTTATTTTCACGAATAAAGACTCTCCATTTTTCATCTTCATTATCCGCATCTACAGCATACATTTTAATGTTTCTCTTTTTTAACTCTGTCTTGTAAAGTGAATCAAACCTAGGAATTTCGGTTTTACAATGTCCACAAGTAGGGGACCAAAAAATGAGTAATGTATAATCAGCTTTTATAGTTGATAATGGAACTATCTTACCTGTGGTGTCTTGCATTCGCAAATCCATCGCTGGTTGTCCTATCATATTAGGAGCAATTTTCTTAGCTCTGTCGATATATTTATCCAAATCTTTTTGTTCCAACCAAGTTGCCTTTCCTTTCATGTAATAATTTTCGACTAAATACACGAAACTTTCATCCATACCCATTATTTTACTGTTTTCCGCCCAACGTGTTATATACCATAAAGTGTATTTAAAGGTTTCGGGCATCCCATCGCATTTTTTTAAGAGCATATCGCATTCGGCCTTGATAGAGTCTGGAATTGGAACTGCTAGTTTTGTTAAGTAATCATCTAGCTTGCGCTCATAAATCGGTGAATAAATTAATCTATCATCACGGAAATCATATTTAGCCCAATAATTACCCTTGTAAAAATTTCTTGGATAGCTTGAGTCTTTCTTCCCATCAGGTAAGGTGGGTAATTCGGTTGGCACTTCTGGTTCCCAAATGGCATTAAATAATTTAGAAAGAAAATGAGTAGGATTTTTTTTCATGAAGCTTTCGCGAAAAGCCATAAGCTCTTTGCCCTTAGCGCGCATTTGATCATATACCAAGTTACTATCTGCTTTCGTCGTTTTACTAGACAGTTGAGCTTCTATTTTTTGGTAGTTTTTGCCATATTCTGATAAATATCGTTGATACTCATAAAAAGAGACATTCTCGGGAGAACCTTTAAACTTTATGGTTTCTAAAGGCTTGACCTTGCTCAATTCGATTTCTATTTGATCTCCGTTAAGTAAGACAAATTCCGCAATACTCTTTTGGTCATGACTTAGTAACATGTACAAACCTCCTACAATTTTTTTCGGAGATACAAAACTGGCATCTCCTTTTTTACTAACTCTTATCGAATCATCTCTAAATACTGTGGTGCTTTTACCGAAATAATGACAGAGATAAACGAGTGAATCGGTGTGATCTGAAAATTTTATCTTGATATTATATCCATCTTTTGCCTGTAAAGAAAAACCCGCAAAAATTAGGATGCTCCATATTATCAAATGCTTTATCATATCTTTTTAGTCTAATCATTTTTAAAGTGCTGTGAAATTACATATCTAAGACGCAGGAAAAGTAGTCTAAGTTGTTACATTTGCACCACTTTAACAGAAGTTGCTATGTTGTGTTTATTTGAGATAATCAAGGTATAATTCGAATTCATAATAAATTGTTTACATAATAGCTTAAGACATCATTCAGATATAAAAATATGGCAAAACGGAAAAAATTTAGTTTACATAATATATTGGTTGAAAAGTATGCAGCAGAAGGTAAATGCGTTGCGCGACATGAGGATAAGGTAATTTTCATAGAAGGTGCAGTGCCTGGTGATTCAGTAGATATATATGTGAGCAGAAATAAAAAAGATTGGGCTGAGGGTACGGTAACTCAAATCGTAACTCCATCTATGAATAGAGTCACGTCTTTTTGTCAACACTTTGGGACTTGTGGTGGTTGTAAATGGCAGATGTTACCTTATAATTTGCAATTGCAGTATAAAGAGCAGCAAGTAAAAGATCAACTGCAACGTATTGGTAAAGTAGTTGTCGATAATTATTTGCCAATACAAGGTGCCTCGCAAGAGAAATTATACAGAAACAAAATTGAATTTACTTTTTCAACGAAAAAGTATTTAACACGTGAAGATTTGGCAAGTGATATGAGCAACGATAAGAATGTATTGGGCTTTCATGCCCCTCGTTTGTTCGATAAGGTAATTGATATTAATACTTGCTATTTGCAACAAGAGCCTACCAATGCAATTAAAAACTTTGTGAGAGAATATGCCTATAGACATTCGCTGACTTTTCATGATTTTAGAAATCATACTGGCTTTTTGCGGAATCTCATTATTCGTATAAGCAGCCTGGAAGAGGTTATGGTAAATTTGGTATTTGGCGAAAATAATGAAGCAGCTATTGAAAGTATGATGTCAGCAATTCAACAGGAATTTCCAAGCATCACGTCTTTACAATATACTATTAATACAAAAATGAATGATACCATTTATGATTTAGAGGTTAATTGCTACGCAGGTAAAAACACCATTGAAGAAAAGTTAGAAAATTTTCGTTTTAAGATTAGCCCAAAGTCTTTTTTTCAAACCAATACGAAACAAGCCGAAGCTTTATATAGCGTTGTTCGCAATTTTGCGGATTGTAAAGGGGGTGAAATTTTGTATGATTTGTATTGTGGAACAGGTAGCATTGGTATTTTTTTATCTCCGAATGTAAAAAAAATAATCGGGGTAGAGACCATTCCCGACGCGATTGCTGATGCCAAACTCAATGCTGAATTGAATGGTATAGATAATGCTCATTTTTTCGTAGGTGATGTGATTAAAATTTGCAATGAGGATTTTTTTATGATGCATGGTAAACCTGATATAGTAATCATAGATCCGCCTAGAGCGGGTTGTCATCCAGATTTATTAGAAAAGTTATTACAAATAGAAGCAGCTAAGTTAGTATATGTGAGTTGCAACCCAGCTACCCAAGCAAGAGATTTGCAAGTATTGCAAGCTAAATATCATATCACTTTATCACAAGCAGTTGATATGTTCCCGCAAACGCATCACATTGAAAATGTGGTACAACTAAAACTGAAATAGAAATATTATGCATCCATTTATTGAAAAAATACAAGCTCGATTGCAACAACCCTTACCAGGCATAAATACGCAAATGAAAATGGCTCCGCCTGTGAGGCATGTAGCCATGGAAGTTCCAGCCGATGTTCGTTTAGGTGGTGTAATGATACTATTAGTTGAAAGTGAAAAACAATGGAATACGTTTTTAATTAAACGTACAAAGGATGGCAACACGCATAGCGGGCAAATTGCCTTTCCTGGAGGAA
>JBIIJE010000014.1:0-36808 GCA_044234005.1 Chitinophagaceae bacterium
GAGCCAAATGGGCATACCAGTATGTCTAGTTACATAGCCTTCCAAGAAGGCGGCAACTGCAAAAAATGGCAAAGTCGCTATCAAAATTTTAACGGCTTCTTTCGCACCTTTTCGCAAAGAATCTATCCGATTGAAAGTGCCTGGAAATAAAAATGAATTACCCAACACCAAACCTCCTACACCTGCAATGACAATCGCTGATATTTCGAATGTGCCGTGTATCCATACCACCAACACGGAAGCCCAGCCTAAACCTTTAGAAAAAAAGAAGTACTGAAACGAGCCTAGCATCAATGCATTGGTAAACAATGTATAAAGTGTACCTAACCCAGCAAGCAATCCTGTTATGAAAGTTATCATGGCAACCCGAATATTGTTGGCTGCAATTTTAACAAACATGCCAAATTCGTTCTGCCCTTTATAGACACCAAAAGGGTCTCCTTTTTCTATGTTTTCTTCAGTCATTTCAACATACTCCTCACTCAGAATATTTGTTAAAATTGACTTATCATATTTAGTTGCTACAGCACCCAAAATCACAAAAAAGGTAAAAAAGGCGAAAGTAAAAATGAATATTTTTTGATGTTTAACGAAAAGTAAGGGCAGCTCGTATTTCCAAAAATTTTTGAATCTGGAAAAATCTCTTTTTTTATTTTGGTAAATACTTTGAAATTGCTTTGCCGCTATTCCATTAATAAACTGTGTCGTTTTACTCTGAGGATAAAAAGTTTTTGCATACCCTAAGTCGTCAATCAAATGAGCGAAACGATTTGCTTGCTCATCTGCATTATTTGTATCCTGTTGGTAGGTTTTCCAGCGGTCGATATTTTTATCAATAAATTTGCCCTCGCGCATAATTGCACAATTTAAATTAGAATTTGATACAATAAAAGAAAATCAGCTACTTTTACGCAATGGGTCTTTTGCACGTTAAAACACCTTTTAATATTGACTTACATTTTGAAACCGCGCAGTTTCACAGACGTTTTTTTGCATGGCTTATTGATATTATTATTATTGCGATTTATCAATTTGTGATGGAGCTCGTTGTGGGTAGCTCAATGTCATTGACTGACGCAGAGGAATTCGGGATTACAACGATTCTATTTTTTATTCCTGTGATTACGTATCATTTCTTCTTCGAAATGTTTATGAGAGGACAAAGTCCAGGTAAATATTTAATGCATATTCATGTGGTATCATTAACAGGCAAGTCGCCTAGTGTTAGTCAATTGTGGTTACGATGGCTTTCGCGTTTTATTGATTTTGGTTTTTTGTGGGGTTTAATTTGCTTGGCACAATTGCAGTTTGTCTTAGGTGCATTACTTATTATTGCTTCCATTATTTCATTTGTAGTCTATGTGAGCTCGCCTGCGAATCAACGCCTAGGCGATATGATTGCTGGCACTACAGTTGTGTCGAAAAAATTACCTTACTCATTACATGATACCATTTTTAAGGATTTGGACATGCGTACTTACCAACCAGTATTCATGAATGTATTGAGATTGAGTGATAAGGATATAAATATTATAGACAATATAGTGAAACATAACAATCAATCATCGATAGAGAACTATTTGGAAGGGGTTGCTGAGAAAATTAAAAAAGCCTTAGATATTGAAACAGATATGCCGAGTGATATGTTTCTAGAAACTTTGTTACGTGACTATAATTTTTTGAGTAGGAAGTAAGAGTATATTAAAAATAGTTGCCGTTACAGTATAATAATTTATGCGACTTTTAGAATTAGCAACTATTAATAACTTAGTTGTTTACTAATAATATGGAACAGTATAAAGTGTATCAAAGTACATAGTATGTATTACCTTATCATCTCCAAATTCTGAGGTGGATGAATCAGCTCTCATGGAAGGAGGCCCTACATAATCAGGACTGATATGGCTATAACTTGGCCATGCTACTTGTTTACCTTGTTCTCCGTTGTTCGAAATATCAAAATAACCATCATCATCAGTTGTAAAAAAAGATTCTCTAAACTTAATAATATTAGTTGGATTAGGTTCATATAACTTAAATTGAGTTTCAGAGAATGGGGTGCTATCAATGCTATTATAAACATAGCCGTAGAACCTGAAAATAACTTGTTTTTTTTTACGGCATGATGCAAATAAAAGTAATACACTGCAAAGTACTATTAAGTATTTCATAACTATTGAATTAAAATTTTATAATTAAAGATTTTATTAGTTCCCACACGAATTTTTAAGATATACAAACCTTCTTTGGTATAATCGTTAAGCTGCAAGCAATAAGCATTTGGTGATTGTTGTAGCAATTCAGTCTGAATAATATTTTTACCTAATATATCTGATAATGTAACCTCTAATTTACCTACATTTGATTGAAGCATAACGATATTAATTTTATCATTTGAAACAGGATTAGGAAAAATCATAACATCATCACTTTTTAATTCCATTAATAATGGTTGCTTTAAATAATTTGAACAGCAAGGTAAAACGGCATAGCTACCAATATCAGATGCACCTGTGAAGGGAGGGTAATAAATAATATCTGATGGATTCCCATTAACACTGAGGGTATAGGTATTAATACCCGAGCTAATTATAAATGGGTTTTCTTTACTATAAATCGAACCCAAATAGAATTGAGGGTCGGTGCCACTTGCATAGGCATAGAATTTATTTTTTTCATTTACATAAATATTATTTACGATACTTAATGAGGCATCCCAAGGCACTTCTCTATTTTCTAATCGGATTTCATCATCACCTATTTCTCGGTTAACCATTCTAATTGGGGGTTCGTCGCAGTCAGCAATGTTTGCAATATTGTAAAAGTATGTAGCACTGTTAGATAAATCAATCAACGCATCGTTTCTAACATTTAGATGACCTCTATTTCTTATAAATGTATTAATATTGAAATCTTGTACATTGGCTGTAGGTTGTGGTGCATTTTGGTCATTGCCTACAATACCATAGACTACATCAAATGGCTCGTTATTAAGTAAGTTATTGATACTCATCCCATCAAAGTCAAGATTCAATCCGGGGCCGAAATGAAGGGCGGAAGCTGTCGGTATAAAACACCAGCCAAAGCCATCACTGCGAACTCTAGTTAAGCTATTATTATTTACCTCTTCCCATGTACCTTGTCCAGTATAAGGCAAGTCATTAAGTATATTGGCCTGAATAATTCCATTGAATTGTAGCAATCCGCCAGAGCTGGTAGAAATACCTTGCATGTTACCATGCCAATCTTTATTACATAATGAGTTATAGTCTGTATAAATTTTTATACCGAACCATTTTAGTTTTAATTTAATCGCCCAAGTACCAAAGTTCAGACTTCCTAAATTACCTATACCATTTGGGTCTGTATTCATTCGAATATCAAAACCTATGATAGGTAATCTCTGACCAAGAAATCTTACAAATACTTCAGAACGAGCATGTAATAATCTATCGCCAGCTACTCGAGGTGCGCCATCCCAATAGCGTGTTTGCCCAAAGCCTGCCATGTTACCATTGCTCGATGCTACTACTTTACAAAACTGTGGTTTTTCACCCATACTAGTAAATTCGTTCAATAAATCGTCTCGTAAATTATGTTCATGAAAAGTATGAGGGACGAATAATGATTGTGTGCTAACATGATCAATCAGCATTTGTTTTGCTGCATCACTTTCAAGAAACATATCATTGTAGGTTAAGTAAGAATAATTACCTAGAAACGAATAGGGCATGCCAGATATTAGGCCAAAAGGAAAATGATTTCTAAAATATCTATAAACCAATTGAATGCTCATGGGTATATGTGCACCATCGTGGGGTGTATCGAAAGTTAATAATAATCGTACTCTATGGTCTCGTGTGCATCCATCTGCTATTCCATCTTGTTCGGCTTTTAGCAAAGCATACTTTGCAACTAAGCCTCCCATACTTTCCCCGATTATGACGGTCTCTTCTGTATTGGGTGGACTTGTATTTTGGTTTTGACAATTAATAAAATTTAGTAGTTGTAATAAATTGTCTGCATTCTCTTGAATTTTTACACGGCTATTTTGCCAGTCAACTACCATAATTCTGTACCCAAAATTTCTTAGATCTGAAATACTAGTAGCTCTTATTTGCCAATCGTAAATTTCTTGTGCGTCTCTATTCAGATTAGTACTGAAATCCAAAATATCAAAACCCTCTAAGTAAATTAATGTCTTTATGCCTTCTGGATGTGATACTTCACAAGGTTAGTAAACATTGATGTTCATGCCAAACATGCTAAGTTCTTGATTTGGAAAATCTAAAGCCCCAGCTCTAGTAGGCTTTTTATTCATATAGCTCACTGAACAATCAATAATATTGCCATTATATTTTATTCTAGCTTCTATTGGGTATTTACCACCATTTGTAGGATAATTTACAGTAATATATTCATTTAGTGATGTAGATATAGTATGCCACCCACTTCCCTCATGAAAATTAACTTCAATTTCATGCGGATTAGTTTCACCACTGAAGGCAAACCCATTAAAATCATCTTTAAAAAAATTGGCAGCATTGAAAAAATAAGTAATTTGACTTCTGCTTATTAGATGTTTATTTGGAGCCATCACGAATAATCTTTTTATATCATATGGATAACCAGGTCGAACTGCTTTATCTGAAAGAACATTATTTATGGTATCAAAATCAAAATAAATATTCGTACTCATTGCATTCGGCTTTAATTCATAATAATCGTACCTCATGAGTAACATACTTACTGTGTCAGGTTGATGTTTGTATGTGCGCCACATTACAGTATCTATTGGTTCGAACGGAATTGTGTCATAGGCGCTATTCTTCATTTCAACATACATGGCTTTAAAAGTTTCAATATCCATTGTGTCAACATAATTGTCATTATCAAAATAATTTGAATCAACAATATGAGCTGCCATATCATATAAGAATAACCTTGGAGGTGTGGGCTTCGAAAGATTTTGAAAGTATGCTCTTAATTGCCAATTTAATGTGTCAAGTACGGTTTGAGATTTAGATACATTGCTAATACAAAGGCAAATAAGCAAGCCAATTAATTTGAAATGGGGGGGGGGGTATGTTTTTTCATATTAAGTAATTTATTAACGAATCTAAGGCTTTAATTTTATAAGCCTAAGAAGTTTAACATATGTTAATGCCTGAAAATGAAATTTTTCCATGTTTACGCTTAGAGAAAGCCCTTACACCAATCAACTCATTTCTGCTTATAATACCAAGCTAACGCTTCACCCAATGAAGAGATATGAAGCTTTTCATAAATATGCTTGGTATGGCTGTTCACCGTAGAATAGCTAATTCCTAATTTATCAGCTACCATTTTATAGCTTAAGCCTTCCGCTAAATTAGATAATACTTGGTTTTCTTTTTCTGTCAAGGGATTCTCTAAATGGCTCGGTTTAAAATAATCTAGTACTTTGCTTGCTATGCCTGGGTTCATTGCGGCACCACCTTCATTTACTTCCTCAATAGCTTGTAATAAGCGTAGGGGTTTGTCGCTTTTAAGTATGTAACCACTGGCTCCATTCTTGATGCTTTCAAATATTTTATTACTATCATCAAAAGCTGTTTGCATCAAGACTTTAATTTGTGGGTAGTTCGATTTAATGACTTTTAAACCGTCAATACCATTCACATTAGGCATATTGATATCCATCATTACTACATCAGGAGAATACTTCGCCATATCCTGAAACGTATTTACACAATCTGTTGCTTCGCCTACTACTTGTATATGATCATGTAAATTTAACAGGGCTTTCAGGCTATCTCTTCTTTCGTGGCTATCATCGTAAATAAATACTTGTATGGGCATACTGCAAATTTATTTTATTTTTTGATGTTGAATATCCCTAATACTAGTGATAGGAATCTTAGCTATGATTTCTGTTCCTTTTTGAATGACAGACCGAATCGAGAAGCTACCACCTAGTTCTTCAGCCCGCATACGCATCGATTGTAACCCATTACCAATACGATTGTCGGCAAAGCCTATACCATCGTCTTTAACATGCAATTCAAGATGTTTAATTTTATTAATTACTTCAATGTGAATATGATTGGCATTGCTATATTTTGCCGCATTGTTAATAGCTTCTTTGAGTATTAGAACAATATTTTTTCTTACATGTATATCATGCAAATGCTCGTCAATACCTTGGCCAAATTTCAAGGTATAAGTTATTTCAAGCGAGCCTAAGATGTCATGCACATAGTTTTTTATACGATTTTCCAAACTCAAAAACTCTTCTTTACCAGGCTTCATACTCCATATCATATCGCCTAATTTTTCCGCAAGATTTTTGGTTTGTTTTTCAATTTTTTCCAATACAATTTTTGTTTGCGTAATATCTCGATCAATTTGTTTTGTTGCTACTGCGCTGTTGAGTTGTAAACTGCTTAATGTGGAACCAATTTCATCGTGCAAATCAGCCGTGATAGCTTGGCGTTGTTTTTCTAATAAAAGTTGTTGATCAAATACTAATTGTCGTTTGACATTAGATTGTTGATAGTAAAACCAAAAAATAAATGTCATAATTGATGCGATAAGCAAAGACCAAAACCATATTGTTTCGAAAAATGGGATGGCTACATCAAAAGTGAGTTTGAGTTGAGCATGATGTGGTTTGTTGTTGATATCATACGCTTGCAGATACAAAGTGGTTATGCCTTTAGAAGCAATCATATTAAGTTGATTCCTTTCAACTAGCCTCCATGGTTCCAAGGGGTCAAGTCTATATTTAAAATATTTGAAGTGTCCTGTTAAATCAACACCAGAAAGAACAATGCTTACCGAATGTGCGCCAGGCGACAATTTGTAATCACTTTTTAAAGCTACTACACTACCATCTAAACTAATTTTTTGAATATGAGGTTGAATGCTAAATGAAGTATGTTTGATATCGGCAGAAATTTTACAAACCCCATTGTCAGTGGCTAGCAGCAAACTATCTCCACTACCAAAAATTTGATTGATATTAGAACTTAGTAATCCATCTGCTGTTGTAAAAATACTCGTCGTATAATTGAGTGCATGCTTAAAATAAGTGTAGTTGATGATAACTAAACCATCTTTTGAGGCCATATAAATTTTATTTTTATAATGCAGCAAATGATTGATACTTTCTATATTGGTTACTTGGTAAGCAATTTTGAAGAGTTTAGCTTGTGGCGTATAAATGTAAACATTCCCGAAATTAGTTGCTATCCAAACTAGTTTGTGATCATCTGTGGTAAGCAGCTGAGGAGTTTCTTTGTTTCCAAATTGAATTCGTACTTGATTGTGTAAATTGCTAGTCCAATTACCTATATATACCTTGCCATTGCTAATGTAGCATACTGATTTTGTGTCTAAGACAGAGCCAGAATAAACTCTTTCTATTTTAGAATTACCGAGAGTTCCTTTTTTGGTATTTGCATTATAGAAAATAGCGCCCGCTAATGTGCCGAAAAAGAATATGCTATCATTAACCGCAAATCCAGTTTTTATGCCAAGTGGTTGCGTGTAGATAGGTTCACTATGATAGCTACCCTTCACACTTACATGAAAGCCATCGTCAGAAACAACATATAACTTTTTTTGTACCTCAAACATGTTGCGTATCCATCCAAATTCTGATACTTTCTTTTTTGAGATGACTTCTTTATCTTGACAAAGTACTTCCCCAAATTTATTGCCAGCCAGAATTTGATTTTTATGAGTCGAAAATACAGATAGAAAATTGCGATGTTCCTCGTTGTTAAAATAATTGACAGACCCGTTTTTTGTGTAACAATATAAGCCATTTTCCTTTGTGCCTATCCAACATTGATTATTTGAATCAATCCATACGCTATTACTACCTTCAGGTCCTTGAACCTTTTCGATGAGCTTTAAATCTTTCAATTGAAAGATATGCACCAAGTTTTTATCATCAATAAGAATAAGCCGATTATTGCATATTGCGACTTGGATAAAATAGTTATCCGTATATAATTGACATATTGCTAGCTTGTCATTTTCTATATTAATTTTTATTAAATGTTGTTTGTACCTTAAAAAAAAACTCGTATCATGATAGAATGAAAGCCAAGACCCATTTTCTAATTGTATAGTTTGACTATCCACGAGTTGTTTATCTTTCCATAGCTCTATTTGTAAAGAACTATCTCTCATTTTTAAATCTTTGATAGACATAGTAAAACGATCGGCAATTACATAGTACTTCACAGAACTATAATTAGCGATGAGTTTTTTATTGTAGAAAGTAAAATTATGTCCAATTTGATTTGTATAAAGAACTTGGCCATTTTCAGTCAAGCCAATTTTATAAGTAGTGTTTACATCGCTTACCACTATTGAATCTTTTACGACTTCGAAAGCACCTGTTGATTCATTAAAATAGGTTGGTAGCTGTCTGAAGCAATTTACCCACAACATGCCGCTCCCATCAATACGCATACTCACTACATCGTTAGATGGAAGTCCATCTCGAACCGAGTAGTTTGTGAAGTACTTTCCATCAAATTTTGAAATGCCATTTTCGGTGCCAATCCATAGATAGCCATATCTATCTTGAATCATTTCATAAATATGATGACTCGGTAATCCATTTTCGATTGTAAATTGTCTAGAGAATTGATAGGGTTGCGCACATGATACTTTTACATTCCATAGAATAGAAAGAAAAAATATGTATCGAAATAGACTTGGCATGATAGGTGTAAATATACAAGCTGGGTATGTTTAAAACGCTGTTTCAAGTATCCTTTATCTACTTTGCAAATGAATTACTCATTACTTTGGATAAGAATCAAAGTTAACTAGACATCTAACACGATAGAATTTTCGTTCCTCAAATCCTATCGCGTAATTTGGGTTTAAATTTTTACTTGCTACAATGATTTGATAAAATTAGGTACTAAATGGATGTCATCTGTGTTCATTTGCTACATTAAGGCATTTTAACGGATAATCATTCTGAAAATTTCTGGAGATAAGTCGCTCTCAAGAATCATCTTAGAATTTTATCTAGATTTTTTCACTTGACTCAACATGATTTTAGAATATGTCATGTAAAAAGTTGATTTTTATCATAAATTGAAGCAGACAAAACCACTACATTTGTAAATACAAAATTGGTATTATGCAAAAACATGATTTATTACACGAATTTCCTGAATACGAAGATAGAATTCGTGAATTGAAAGTAAGTGATTCTCATTTTAGAAGATTATTCGATGAGTATCATGAAGTTGACCATGAGGTTCACAGAATAGAAACTGGTGCCGTGAATACTTCTGATGAACATTTAGATAAGAAGAGAACACATAGAGTCTATTTAAAGGACGAGCTCTATAGAATAATCGTCAATAAATAGATTACGCGAGTTCTAGCATTTTCTCGGTTTTTTGAATCGGTTTGGTCATCATGAAGCAACTCACAAAGGAAGCTGTTCAAAGTATTTATGTACCACGGCAACCTCAATCGAATAAAGGTAGCCATGGACATGCTTATTTAGTTGCGGGTAATAGTTTGCGCATGGGCGCAGCAATTATAGCTGCTAAAGCTTGTATGAGAGCTGGTGTAGGTTTGCTTACATTAAATATTCCCTTTGAGGAGAGATGTATTATTCAAATAGCATTGCCAGAAGCAATGTTGGTTTCTTGCATTGATCATAAAGCAATGCCTAATAGTTTCCAAGCATTCGGTATCGGACCTGCGATAGGCATTAGCGATAGTGAGAGTAAAATGTTAGGTAATTTTCTAAATAACATCAATCATCCTGTTGTGATAGATGCGGATGCAATTACTTTACTATCTAATCATCCAGCGTATTGGGAAAGTATAAATGAAGGAAGCATTCTTACACCCCACGTGAAAGAGTTTGATAGATTATTTGGCACACATGATTCAGTAGAAGCAAGAATCAACACAGCAATTGTTCAGGCTAAAAATCGTCGTATTATTATTGTGCTCAAAGATCAACACACTATCATTACAGATGGGGAAAGTACCTACTATAACAATTTCGGTAATAGCGGATTGGCAAAAGGAGGCAGTGGGGATGCATTGACCGGTATTATCTTATCTTTTATGGCGCAGGGTTATCCATCTTTACATGCATCGTTGATGGGTGTTTTCATTCATGGAAATGCAGCTGATATTACGCTGAAATCCCAAAGTGTAGAGAGTATGTTAATTACGGATGTAATTGAGAATATTGGCTCAGCATTTAAGTTAATATCTTAATCTCAAAATCTTTAGTAAATTATACCTTCTAGAATAATTTGAGCGGAAAGCTGCTATTTTACTTTTCTTTAAACACTTGTATCTAACACTTCTCTGATTGGCAAGGAGTAGCTTTGAGACTGCCTTCGTGTATAAGATTTATGAGGCAAATTATCACTAGCACGGAATTCGAATTCAGTTGCTAATTATGTGCTTACACAAATTTATGGAAATGAAGCTTCTTTTTCATCTAACATTTGCACTTATTAATGTGCCATATAATTTTATAATCAAAACGGTATATTTACAAAAGTGAAAAACATACTTTTTATATTGCTTTTTTCTCTAGTGTCTAAGAGCTTTTTACAAGCGCAATGCCAAGCTGTGTTGACGTTAACAGAGGCTGCACTTAGTGAAATTCATGATGTGTATCAATTTACTTGCTTCAATAAAGAGCCAAAAAACCGTTTAGATGTTTTACTCAAGCAATGTCTTAATCCTAATAAGGTTATAGATAGTAGTTTTTATGATTGGACTAAAGTAAGTCCAATGCTAAAACCTATAGATAGGTTTCAGTACGAAAAAATAGTTGATGAAATTGGCAAGCAAAAAAAAGAAGGTGCCTATTTATTGCTGCATTTATATGTTTTGCTTCCATTCAAAATGCAAGATGATATGTCGTTATTTGTTGGTCTTACATCTAGTATTCATTATTACAAAGCCTCATCGGTGATTAACAAGTATTTTTTGAACAATGCCATAAGTACAAAATTACCCAAGCAAGATTTTGAGAATGCGGTTTTTGCCAAAAGTTTATTATTGAAAAGTAAGTATTTAAGTAAGATTAAGTATTGCAAACTACTAGAAGGAGATGCAATGGCACTTTATGAAATGAAAAAAACCGACCCCAAACCTTATGACGATGCAATTATTGCCGTTATTAATAAATATATCAATAAAAATAAGGCGCTAAAAAATTATTTTTCAATTGATTCTATTTTTTTAGAGGTATATCAGTTACCATTTAGGGCAGATGCTGAATTAAATAGTTACGGCACAAAAGAGGGTACTTCTGATGGTGTTAGCTACAATCAATTAGGTATCATCATAAATGTTGGTGTGGACGAGAATAATCAAAGTAGAGCTATCGAAAGAGTATATACCATAACTAATCACCCCGAAAGAGGGCAGACTATTTTAGAGCCTAAATATGATGTTGGTTTTGTAACAAGAATAAGAATTGCGCGTGAACAAGAGTAGATTTTTATTGATAATGATAGTAATCATTTTCGCAGTTAATTATAATACGATTGCACAATATAAGCATGCAACTGAGCTTGTAAATTTGAAGGATAGCACATTGCATCGTTTTACAAATATTTTTGATTTATATACGCTAAGCGATAAGCGGAATGCAGGCCTTCGAAAGAGTATTAATAAGATTCTAAAGGCAAAAACCGATGAGGAAGTAGCTATTTGTATTGATGAAATTTTGCAACAAAGGAATCCTTTAGATCTGCATGTAATAGGCCTCGATTACTACTTTAAAAATAAGCAACCCATACCAGGAACGAATGTGGAATTATTTATGAGTAGATTGAAAAATCAGAACGTATATGCCAAAATCAACAAGGTCTATCAATACGGCTGTGACGAAAATGAACACTTGCGAGATAGTGTACAAGCCAAGATAGGTTGGATTTATGGTTATGGCTCTATTTATTATTTATCACCTAATGACAGTATGTATTTGCAAAGCATGAAAAGACTAAATACGAATTATTTAGATGAAGAAGTAGAAGCCATTATTGAAAAGTATTTGGAAGATGTACAGCCAATTTTTAAGTATGATATCAGTTCAATACTTAGGGAAATAAGAAGTTTGGATGGTGTAAAAGATATTATACATGATGGTTGCCTTATAAAAACACTTGGGCTACCTGGCTTTGATCAGATAGGAGTTTTATATGTGAAAGGTACAGATACTGTCGAACGGGTTTATACGATACAAATTGGAAGATATACTCGTTTACACATTGGTAAGTGGCTTAATTTGCCATTAAAAAGTACCGATGAGTTGTGGTATAAGGGTGTGGATTATGGATTGCACTATATACAACGTACTCGAAAGCAATGCGAGCAAAATGCTGCCGAGCACGAAAAAAGTAGGAAGGAATATGAAGAATACTTAAAGGCAAAAGAAAATGAAATTAAGAAGTAGGTATTTTTTTGTCACTTTACAGTTCGTCTTATTACAGCAATTTGCTATTGCACAACAATGTGGCTATGAAGGTTTTGGTGCATACATTGTACAAGTAAAAGATTTTGATACCGATTCTCTAATCAATGGATTACAACTTAAATTAGTGTATGATAAAAATACTGATGTAAAAGAAATCGGTATGGATAAAGGCTATGATGATTTATTATGTGCTGAGCCATATTATTTTTGGCAATCTAATAAAATAAAAGCCGTCAATTGCAGCCTTGTGAGTATTATGCGCAAACCTTTATCAATTGCTGGAAATAATTATTTATGCATTGTTCCTATTAAGAATGATGTTTGGGCATTGAGTCATTTTGCGCATCATAGCAGTTTTTTGGGCAGCATAAGATATTTCGGCGATAGAGAAAGTAATTATAGTGAACAAGAAAGAGATGATGATGAATTAGTGCCGCAGTATTTTCTAAAAGTGCACATTACGGATGTAGATGATAAAAAAAATGGAGGAATATATGATGATGCTATTTGTAAAATACCGATTGCAAGTGTAATAGATATTTGTGCTACAGAAAAAAATACAAATACTGAATATGTAAATAAAGAACTGCAAGCAAAAACCTTAGTCATTCGGCTTAAGAAGAATAGTCGGGATTATGAGCCAATTGTGCTTAGCAAATATTTCGATAATTATTTAGTGCCATTTTACGAGGCTAGATTAATGGACGAAACAGTACTAAATGGTGAATTGATGTGCATCGGGTTGTATAGCGAACAAAGTGGGAAAAATGCCCAGCTAATATATCCTCCAGCTTCTTGTAATGCAGAAAAAATTTGGGATGCTAAGAACTATGAAGTTTTAAATTGGCGAAACGATAGAGTGCGTCAATGTAAGGTTTTTCGTGTGCCATCCACAAATACAAGTCCAAATGCTCGTAGGCGAGAAGCCTTTATGTATTATTGCTTCAACCCTCAAAACAATTTGTATCACATAGACACACTTTTTAACAATAAAGAGAATGTCTATTACAATGATCAAACACATCAGATTATAGCAACAAATTATGCTATCGGAGATGCTGCCAATTTTATTATTAGTTATAAATTAGTAAATGATAATTGGGAATATTTAAGCACAGAAAGGATTCCTCATCAAAATATTGAAAAAAAACCAAAGTTTAGTGGCGATGCCATATTGCATCATCGAAAAACCTGCAAGAAAATTGCCTCTACAATATTTTACGGACGAGTCTTTAAAATCTATTTCTGATACTTTTTGGATAGTAAATATTGGCAAAGCAGATGCTGAATTGCGAAAAGAATTTGCGAGCAATTTTTCAATACCCACTAAAGTGCCAGCAGGCGGTCGTGCACCTATTGTGTACCGAAGAAGTTTTTTTTCAGACAGAAATGATTCGAGAAGTTCAAGCTTTGGAATTGTATTGCAACCAATAGTTGATATAGCAGAGATGGCTAGAATTAAATATTTTAATACCACACTAGAAGTGAGTATGGAATATAGTATTTTAAGAAGTGATGCAAAAGCGACAAGTAACGACAGTAAACAATTTGAAATGCTTTATGAAGGTAAAGATAAATATGTAGTTAAGACTGATGATAGTGGATATGTTGTAAGCAAAGGTGCTCAAACATCTGATGGTATTAAATATAGTATTTGGTTTGATAGGGACATGCAAAATGGACAGTTCACACCACATCAAGAAATGAAGATTATACACATAAATTTATTAAATGCAAACATTAAGAAGTGTAATGTTACAATAATCAATGGGTGGTCTGTAAGTGCTGATAAAAGTGGGGAAGACAGAATTTTTGTAAATCGTATGGTGCGCACAATTATTGTTAGTAATGATAGTGCAAGTATTATTATTCCAATAGATTTTGATAGGCTAGAGCAAGAAACAACAATCAATGCCTATTTGTTAAAACCGAAGGAAACATTCATTTATCTGAATAAAGTAAAGGTACCTTGCGATTTTAAGCGTGAAAACTATATTGTAAAATTTGAAGAAAGATATCTTGCTTCCTTAAAAAAGGGTACTAGTTTAAATGAAATTGTTTTGAAAAATTATTTTGTAGACCTGAAAGAGTTGTTCTCGAAAATAAGTTACGGTAATAGTAAAACAAAAGCTTTTGGAAATCATTTTTTGTTGGATTTAAGTGCATGTTCTAATCATGAAATTCAAGAGATTAAAAGAATGTTGCACAATGACGAAAATCTAAAGCATCTTGATTTTGTATTACATGATAATACCTATAGCCATTGTGATAACACTGTAATTATTTATAATTTACAAAATTTTGATTTGAATAATGAACAGCTCAGACTCATAAATAAACTTGGTTTTAAGTTAGCTACAACTACTTTAGCGCCTTCACACAAACAATATAATTTTTTATACGAATCAAAAATTGCGGATGGCGATTTTTTTGAAGCTTACAATAAACTCAATGAATTATTGCCAGCGTTTCAGGTGAGTTTTAACATTTATGGAATGCTAGGATTCGATACAATGAAAGAGTAAGCCCAATCATGTAATTGAAATACATTTTTTAATAACTTATTTGCATGATTACTTACCTAATAATTGTAGTGCCTAATCTTTTTTACGCTGACGATTTACAACAATGTTTAATTAATTTAGTTTTAGAATGTCATTTTATATAAGTGGGTAGGATTAGGTTGAATGCTATGAATATTAAGTATTGATGTAATACAATGGAATTTGAATTAAACTATGTTGTCGAATAAATAGAATCGTAAGAGTATGATACCGTTTTATGAAAATTTATGAAGCCGAATCAAGTGTTAAGTTGTTAATATCAAATATTGGAAATACTTTATAGCACAATTTCTCAATTACAATTGTGGTGTTTGTTTATTTTGTGTGTGTCGACATTCACCAAAAGGAAATTTGCAACCAATGCGGTATATTCCCTGAATCACATTTTCGCAGAAACGAATGCTATAGCCTTTAAATGTGACTTAACTTCAGCGTATATTCGCAAAGAATCTTCAGTCGGAGATATTAATATGAGAACTACCTTGGCACGCCAATTTATATTCCTATTTGGTTATGCTAGAACTTAAGTTTATGAGAAAATTATTTATTCTTTACTTCTTATTGAATGTAAATTTTGTTTTTGCAGAATCTGCTAATCAAATCATTGCTGCTAATAATGAATTAGTCGATTCAAGTGCCACCATGATACAACTGGCATCAAGCATTCAAGCAAACAGGTTTGGGTATTGGCAAAATGGTTCTTATACAATTTATATTAATATAGATACGATTGTGCATATGATTAAAAGAGATTATAAAGATCTTATTCGTGCTAGGGAAGCATATAAAACGGACACCGTCAACTATGCCAGATACACCCTGTATATCAATAGATTTTTCAAAGCATATAATCAATTAAAAACATCACGAAGCACTTTTGATTTGAAAAAAATTGTGGTTTATATCGGACCCGAAAATAAAGAACAAAATAGGGGAAATTCAGGCCTCATTGATTTATACCTAAAGAGATTAGTGTTTGCAGGAAATGCAATTGTTTATTATAAAGGCCGACAGATATATACTTTACAAGTAAGTGAGCAAGCAGATTCAGGTACCATGTTCAGTTCTGTTACAAAAATCTTTTATGATTCTATAGAGAATTGTATCTATACAGAACAAAGATGGCAACAATGGTAACAGGCAACAATAATGAATAATAAAATTAATATGAAAAATAAGGTTCTTTTAGTCGTAATTCTTCTAGCCATAATTAGCTGTAATAGAAAAAAATACAAAGCTTGCTTTACTACAAGTAAAGATGTATATAGCGTTAACGAAAAAGTAGTTTGTAAAAACTGTTCTGACTTTGATGGCGGATTTACGAATTGTCTATGGGATTTTAGTGATAGTGCTTCAGGAGTGATTTATAACAGTGGCTTAGATAGTGTGACCTATACTTATACACAAAAAGGATTGAAGAGAATAAAATTAAGGATTGGCGAAAAGGAAAATGGTTCGGAAGCAGAGAATACGATAGAAATTAAATAATAATTCTCCCTTAAAACATTCGAAATATTTATGGAGTTTAGATTCTATTGAGTCTTCTATATTGAAGGATTAAATCATAAAATCTCAAGATAATTAGACGGATATGCGATTATCTATTCAAAGTCTACACGCAAGTTTTATATTTCATTAGACATGATAAAGCTAAATCTACTGAGCTATTGCAAGGTTTATTCCTTAGCTTCAAAAGTAGTAACTATGTAAGTGACAAAGTAATTTAATTAGTAAATGACGTAAACTATATCATTTACAAATATGTTAATAATAATTGTTACAATGCTCATTATATGGCAAAAATAATCAACATGCTTTCATTATCAGTGAAACTAATTTTAGTCCGCTTTATGCTGACGATTCACATATTATTATTTGTGTAAACCTACAAGAGCTTTCGACCTGCAATAATGGTAGTGTCCGAGTTTAATGAATAAATGGTAGAATCGCAAACACCATATTATCGTTGAGCAAAACTTAATTGAGGGATTAAAATACTTGCCAAGCTAATTCCGATACAGAAAATAATATGTAACAGATTTATATTACACGATAGCTTCATTTTTTTTAATTAGTCTTTGACTAAAAATTTTCCTTTGGAAATTATTTTGTTTTCGGCGAATACTTGGTAATAGTAATGTCCACAACCTAAGCCTTTCATAGCTATTTCATTATGTTTTTGCGTCAATGAAGATTTTAAAACTACTTTGCCTAAGCTATTGTAAACAATAATTTTCCCTGTTCGAAAATCGGGATATTTCAAGTCAATTATTAAATTATTATATACAGGATTTGGATATACCAGTGTCGAATTATGAAAGTCATAATCGACAGTGTTCAAAGCATTGCAAGCATTTACTGCATTAAACATAACTTGCAAACTGTCAATGGGTTCAATACCATCACCGTCTTTAGTTCTCAATCCTAAATTCAAACTAGGTTGTTTGTATGCATCTGTTGGTAACGCTACTTGCAAAAAAGCAAATAATGAAGATGTATTTTGACTATTACATCTTGTATCAGCGCCTACAACATTTGCGCCTTGCATGGCAGCCATTAATCTGCAAGCAAGTGAACCGCTTGTGTTTCTAAAACCTGACTCCATAGAGTCTAAAATTGCTTGACCTTTTAAAATATTACCTTGTATTGCATAATGAAAACCGTTGATGCTTCCTGTGATATGATTTTTGTAGTCGATACAAGTGCTACCTGTATGAGCTGCTGCCGAAGGAATATTGCCATTAAAGCCAACAATCCCATATTGCTTAAATTCTGGATTGTTAAGCGCATCATTCGATACTAGCCAAGTTATTATCTGGCCTGGTGTATCTCCAGCACGCATTCTTATTCGCGCATTATCTTGATTCGCTTGTATGTAATAAGATTGCGTATTTATAACACCTGTATCAGGTAAAATATCTGCTAAAAAACTTGGGTCTGAATAGCCGGCAAAAAACAGATCTAAGCAAGAAGCACCTGCACTACCCACTTGGCGTGAAGTGCTGTCCAAAGCCACAATTGAAAATGTATCTTGGGCTTTACATAAATAGGAAGTACCTAAAAATGCAATGGAGAATAAAAATCTTTTCATTATTTTTTTCTTTTTCGTTCTCTAAGTAAATAACCAAATCCGAGTCTAGTTCGTAAATTACCATTTGTGAATCGCTCGTTCACATATGGACTTACTTCCAAGATAATATAAAGCGACTCTTTGTGCAAAGGTATGCTATGTCGTAAACCTAAATCTAAATAGTAACCATTGATAGTTTTTAAATTATCCATATGATTTAGAGGATTAAAAGCAATCCCAAAACCATAATTTATTGTTGCTTTTTGGTGTATCTCAATAAAGTTTTCAGCATGATCAATTCTCTTCATAAATGAGTGATATCTTCTCACGCCAAATTCCATATTCATGTTGTTAAAAAACGAATTGGTTTCTATTTTATAATCTGCATGAAAGTTCTTTGCAATGCCATGGGTAATGCCCAACATATTTTGCCATGGATAATAACTTACCACACTTTGTGCAAAAATAGATTTACTAAAGAAGAGTAAAACTATAAATATATATTTCATAATGCATCAATTAGGTTACAATAAATAGGTTTGGGTTTAAAATTTTCATCAAATAGTAAAGGATAATCCACTCGATTAAAATAACTTCTTATCCAAGA
Source organism: Chitinophagaceae bacterium (assembly GCA_044234005.1). Taxonomy (GTDB): domain Bacteria; phylum Bacteroidota; class Bacteroidia; order Chitinophagales; family Chitinophagaceae; genus OLB11. Next base: position 18,720 of record JBIIJE010000014.1, read on the forward strand.
GTAATTGTCACTTATGCCCCAAAATGTGATGCCAAATTGCAGATGCTTAGGGATATTTTTATATGTTCTAACAATTTTTGCCATGAGTTGTGCTTGTGCTTCTAAATCCTTATCATTTAATTGATACTCTTTACTTAATGGGTTTAATGAAATGTCCACCTCGGATAAATGCACTAAATAATTTTGATTAGCCACTGCTTGAATCACTTGCTCAATCATATTGCTTTGAGAGTACTTAATATTTATATGCATTTGCAATCCAATGCCATCAATAGTAACACCCTTTAATTTCAAAGTGTTAAAGAATCTAATTACGGCGTTTAATTTTGTTGGGTTAGTTTCCAAACCGTAATCATTATAAAATAATTTTGCTTCAGGATTTGCCTCATGCGCATATTTAAATGCCTTCTCAATATAGGAAGGACCAATGTGTTGCAACCAAATATTATCACGCAAACTACCATCTTCATTAAAGGCTTCATTTACTACATCCCATGAAAAAATACGATGGCTATAATATCTTACTATACTAACAATGTGTAATTTCATCATTGCTTCCCATTCCGCTTTACTTCCTTGGAATTCATTCATCCATGCCGGATTCTGCTGATGCCAAATTAGCGTATGTCCATGCACCCGCATATTATTATTTCTACAAAAAGTTATAAGTTCATCAGCATCTGCCCAATTATAAAGGTTTTCTTCTGGATGTAAATAGGCTGGTTTAAAAATATTTTCTGCAGTGGCGCTATTAAATTGTTTTGTAAATACTTTTTGGTAATTGGAGTCATTTTGTAGAAGCAAATCATCAACAGCAGCACCGATTGGAAAATTTGAAAATGAAAATAAGGCTATATCATTACTACAAATAGAAGTAGTTCGCTTTTTACAGCTCATAATTGCAAGTACAACTATTAAACACAACCAAGATTTATGAACTGCCATTGTTTTTAGTTTGAAAAATTTGAACGTGAAACAACATCATTTTCGATGATAATATTGGGTTTTATATTTCGCTGAGTGGCAACACGAGCTTTGCTGATTGATTTCATGAAAAATATAAAAAGCAATGTTACAATTAAAATTAAATAGGTTTTCATAATCTTAATTTATTGAATACATTTTTATCTAGCTTTAGTGAATTATAAACTTTAATGAGCTAAAATGCTGATTTAATGTGATAGCTAAAGTATATGACCCTTTAGTGAGCCAGTTTATAGGTAGACTCTAAGTATCCCTGCCAAATACTGTTTGTTTTTTGGAACTGTAAATAATTTGCCCATTCAGATCAGCAATGTGAATATTGGCATCACCTACTTTTTCAGATTCTAATTCAATTCTGATTTTGTTTCCAAAGCTTGCTTTGGGGGTGCATACGCGTGATTCGTTTTTCAAAAATGAGATTTTTATGTCAAGCAAAGTAAATTTAGTCATTAAAGCTTGTACAAGTTTTATGTGAATGGCTTTACTTAATAACAAGCCCGAATCCACTATGAAATCCTACCATGGTCTATATCCTAGTGTTTGTGTACAAAACTTTTCTTTGGCAAAGTTTCCGACTTTTTTCAGTTATGCCTATTTACCAAGAGTGAAACTTACTGTAATTCAAACTTGTGAAGAATATAGATATCTAAACAATCGTGACTCCTTACAAACTAGATTGTTATCGATATAGTCGAATCTTGAGCGTCAGAACAAAAATCAGCACGAAAAGCCACCAAAACCCGCGAAGAAAGTTTACTTTCGCATCTTGCCTTTTTTTGAATGAGGCTAACAACCTAACATGGCTTTATCATCTATTGTAAAATATATCTACAGTGCTGGCTCCGACGAGGTAATTCGTCGCGGAAAAAAAATATTCTTAAGTGATGGCGTAAAGCTTATCAAAAAGGATGAATTTAAAAACCAACTTATCTTTAAAGTTCGTAACGACCAATTTTATAATCAGTACACTGTTACTATTTCGAAGTATCAGGATATGAATACGATACAGGCTCGATGCGCTTGTCCTTATAATATGGGTGAAATCTGCCGGCACGAAGCAGCGGCGTTATTTCAACTTAATGAGCTTATTGTAAATCAATCACTCGATAGTTCACAAGCTCATTTCGATCAATCGCACACGGTAATTCGTATGAAATCAATCGAATTAAAATCATTGCGATTGTTTACTTCATCACGCATTTTTGATGAAGCTGAAGAATTGGTGAAATACAATAAAGCAAAAATCACTTATGCTGAAAATGAAAAAGTAGATGCGCATTTCGATGTTGAAAATGAAAAATTTGAAGTCAAACTTAAACGTAACGATGATAAATCTTTTGATACTTCATGCAATTGTCTAGAAACCCGACATCCAATTTGTAAACATAAAGCGGCATTGTTCGTGCAGCTGCTAAATGTACATGGCGAATTTTATTTTGACACGATACGGAATTGGGAAAATCAAAAGAATAAATTGTTAGGTTTATATGGTTATTCGCTTAGCGATGATTTAACCGGAAAGTTCGATTTCTACTATCAAGATGGTAAGCCATTTTTGAAAGTGCTTGATACCAGTATCAAAAAAGTAAATAGTGTAGCGCCAGTTGCCAAACCTGTATTGTTAGAAACTAAACCAATCATTGAAAAATCAGATTTTTCGACGCGATTAGGAATTGTGATTAATCAAAATGAAACTGATTATCCTAATTTTAGCATTGATTTAATTGAAGGTGAAGTATCGGAAAATTTAGAGCGTGAATTTGTTGGTCAAGTAAGTAAAGTAGATTTAACCAAATATGTGCAGCCTGAAAATTATCATATGAAGGACCGTGATTTAATAGGTCACGCTAGGCGTTTGCAGAAAAATGAAATGGCCAAGTACATTTCTAAAAATTCTCCATTCGGTGATATTTGGGATAATATAGTTCACACAAGTTTAGAATGGACACAAGAGTCTAAAGATCTTCTTTACGAGTATGCATTACCTAAATTAATCAAGTTGTTATCAAGTTTAGGCGTGCACAATGCATTATACCTTTTACCAGCAGGCAAGCCTTTTAAAACTAATTCGCTAGTGCCTATTGAGTTTGTGCAAGAACCGATACATCCTTCGGTGCAAATTAATAGGTTAAAAGATAAAATTAGTATTGATATAAAGTTGCAGCATGAGAATGGAGAGTTTGATATTAATGATAACGAATTAAATAACGATTTGCTTTTTTTACATGAACGTAAAATTTATATAACTCAAAAAGCAGCTGAAGCCAGCATGCTTTCTTTGCTTTCATCTCATGAAAACTTAAAACTAAAAGATTGGGATTCTTTTTTGGTAAAGAAATTATTGCCACTCAGCAAATTGTATGACATAAAATTTGATGCAGCTTTAGTAGCTTACAAATCATCGATTGAACCGAAATTTGCCGTTCGACTAAGCGAGCAGGGTTCTTATTTTATTATGAAACCTTTGTTCGATTATGAAGGTTCATTAGCAGAGTGGAATCACGAAACCACAATCTCGTCGGTGAGTGATGGTAAAGTGTCTATTATAAAACGCAACAAGGAGGCGGAAAAAAGATTTACCGATTTATTACAAAGTTTGCATTCTCATCTACGTAAACCAGAGCATGAAGCGCATTTCGCAATTCATTCGAAATATGCGTTACAAAAAAATTGGTTCTTTGTATTTTTCGATAAAATGAAGGAGGAAAACATAACTTTATTTGGTTATGAGCAATTACAAAATTTTAAAATTCACAAATCAAAGCCAACTACCAAGGTACAAGTATCATCGGGTATTGATTGGTTTGATACAGAAGTAGAAATAAATTTTGATGGGCAAGTTGCGCGTCTCTCTGACATACAAAAGGCACTTTCTATCAAACAAAATTATGTCGCATTGGGAGATGGTACTTATGGTTTATTACCAGAGGAGTGGTTGCAAAAGTTTTCTTTGCTATTTAAAATGGCAGACGCAGATGGAAAAAAATTGCGTGTTAGCAAGTATAACTTTAGTGTGATAGATGAATTACATGATTTGATAGACGATGAGGCCATTAAAGAAGAATTGAACGAGAAAAAGGAAATGTTGTTGAATGAGAATCCAGAGAAATATTCACAGACACCTATTCCGGCTGAGTTAAATGCCGAATTGAGGCCCTATCAAGTTGCAGGTTTCCAATGGTTAACTTATTTAGAAACGGTGAAGTGGGGTGGTTTACTAGCCGATGATATGGGTTTAGGAAAGACTATTCAAACACTTACATTTTTACAATATTATAAAAACAAATACGGTGCACTAAGTGCTATTGTGGTGTGTCCGACTACACTTATTTACAATTGGGAAAATGAAATTAATAAGTTTACACCTTCACTTACTTATTTAGTACATCATGGTCCTAGTCGCAGTAATAAGAACGACGATCTATCCAAATATGATATTATACTTTCTACATATGGTACCTTGCGCAGTGATGTAGAAATGTTTATAAAAAATCCGATAGATTATTTCGTGTTGGATGAATCGCAGACCATAAAGAATCCAACAAGCAAAGTAGCCAAAGCAGCTCAACTTATTCCTGCTAAGAATAGAATTGCATTGAGTGGTACTCCGATGCAGAATAATACGTTTGATATATTCTCCCAAATGAATTTTTTAAATCCAGGCATGCTGGGTAATAAAGAATTTTTCAAAGAGCAGTTTGCAAAACCCGTTGATAAATTTCAAGATGCAGAAACCAAGCAGCATTTGCGTAAACTCATTTACCCTTTTTTATTACGCCGAACTAAAGAACAAGTAGCGAAAGATTTACCAGATAAAACAGAAGTCACCTTATACTGCGAAATGGGTACCAAACAGCGTGCCATCTATGATATGTTTAAAAACATGTATCGTTCACAAATACTCGGTACGATTGACTTACAAGGTATTCAAAAATCTCAATTTGCGATTTTGCAAGGGCTTATGAAGCTTCGGCAAATTTGTGATTCACCAGCCATTTTGAAGGATGAACAGAAGTTTCCGAACGAAAGTGTTAAGCTGGATGAGTTAGTGCGTGAGTTAGAAGAGAATATGGGTGATCATAAAGCATTGGTATTTTCACAATTCTTAGGAATGCTAGCATTGATTAAAGAAAAATTGAAAGAGCATAATATTCCATATACTTATTTCGATGGAAGTTTTACAGCAGAGCAACGTGAAAAGGCTATTCGTGAATTCCAAGATAATCCTGAATGTCGGGTATTTTTAATTTCTTTGAAAGCAGGTGGTATGGGTCTAAATTTAACCGCTGCTGACTATGTATATTTGGTTGATCCATGGTGGAACCCTGCGGTAGAGCAACAAGCTATCGATAGAACTCATCGTATCGGACAAACCAAAAACATTTTTGCTTACCGATTAATTTGCAAGGATAGTGTGGAGGAGAAAATTATGCTACTCAAAGAGAAGAAAAATTTACTGGTAAAAGATATTGTAAGTGATGACACATCGATGATAAAACAATTGACGAAAGAAGATGTGAATTATTTATTTAGTTAAAATGTATTTTGTCTCATGCCAAATAATTTAGAAAAAAGTATCAAACAAAATCTCCCTTTTAAAGATGCTTATGTAAAAGCAGTTGTCGGTTTAATGTATCTATCAAATCAAGTATTTGATAAACAACAGCAATTTTTAAAGCCTCACGGTATAACTGTACAGCAATACAATGTGTTGCGAATTTTGCGTGGACAATTACCCAATCCAGCAAATATTGCCTTAATAAAAGATAGGATGCTAGATAAGATGTGTGATGCTTCTCGTATCGTTGATAGACTTGTAAAGCTGAATTTAGCCACTAAAAAGCAAAGTGCTATAGATAAGCGCCATTCATCAGTATTTATTACGGATCATGCATTAAAGTTATTGAAGTTAATCGATGAAGTGCAGGCGGCACATTTATCACTTTTGCATAATTTGAGTGAACAAGAAGTAGAAGAGCTAAACAAGATCATCGATAAAGCTTTAGCATAGTTCGTATCATCTAAATAAGAAAATGACAGTTCAGTCAAACTCTACAACAAAAAGACTCACTCTCAATTGAAAGAATAGAATATCAACCACAAAGTCTGGCTTTAAATATCCAAACCAAATTTTCGACTATTTTCAATTGCAATATCATAACCTGCATCGGTATGTCTTAGTACCCCCATAGCAGGATCATTGTGTAAGACGCGTTTTAACCTAGCATCTGCATCAGAACTTCCATCTGCTACAATGACCATACCCGCATGTATGCTGTAACCCATGCCAACACCACCACCTTGATGTAAACTTACCCAACTCGCACCACCTGCAGTATTGATGAGTGCGTTTAAAATAGGCCAATCTGCTACCGCGTCACTTCCATCTTTCATCGCTTCGGTTTCTCGATTGGGTGATGCTACTGACCCACAATCTAAATGGTCACGTCCAATTACGATTGGCGCTTTGAGCTCACCATTTCGTACCATTTCATTGAAAAGTAAACCAGCTTTTTCGCGCTCGCCCATCCCTAACCAACAAATTCTTGCTGGTAAACCTTGAAATTCAATTTTTTCTTTAGCCATTTTGAGCCATCTCAATAAGCCTACATTCTCAGGGAATAGTTTTTTAAGTGCTTCGTCTGTCTTGTAAATATCTTGAGGGTCGCCACTTAAGGCTACCCATCTAAAAGGACCTTTCCCTTCACAAAATAATGGACGAATATAAGCCGGTACAAATCCAGGAAAATTAAATGCATTTTCTACATGGCGTTTGTCTTTAGCTTGCCCTCGCAAATTATTACCGTAGTCGAAAGTAATTGCACCACGTTCTTGTAAAGCCAACATTAATTTTACATGATGCGCCATCGTATCAAGGCTTAGTTCAGTATATTTTTCTGGATTATTTTCACGTAAAATGTTTGCTTCTTCTACACTCATATTTTCTGGGAAGTAGCCTATTAATTCATCATGTGCAGAGGTTTGATCTGTAAGTGTATCGGGTATTACATTTTTATCTAATAGACATTGCAACAAATCGACTGCATTACATACAACACCAATAGAAATGGCTTCATTATTGTTTTTTGCACGCAAAGCCTCTTCAATAGCCTCATCTATATTGTGAAACATTTTATCGATGTAACGTGTGTCTAATCTTTTTTGAATTCTCCATTCTTCAACGTCAGCAGCTAGGCAAACACCCTCATTCATCGTAATAGCTAGTGGTTGAGCACCACCCATTCCACCTAAGCCCGCAGTTACATTTAATGTCCCTCTGAGTGTTCCTTTGAAATGTTGGTTAGCTAAACTTAAATATGTTTCATAAGTGCCTTGGACAATTCCTTGGCTACCAATATAAATCCATGACCCCGCTGTCATTTGACCATACATCATCAATCCTTTGGCGTCAAGTTCACGAAAGTGCTCCCAAGTTGCCCAGTTACCAACTAGATTAGAATTGGCTATTAAAACGCGAGGGGCATCTTTGTGGCTTCGCAAAATGCCTACAGGTTTACCACTTTGTACCAACAATGTTTCATCTTCTTCAAGGTTTTGCAGACTCGTTAAAATTTTGTCGAAACTTTCCCAATTTCTTGCAGCTTTTCCTAATCCACCATACACAATTAAATCTTCTGGTCTTTCTGCTACATCAGGATCTAAGTTGTTTTGTATCATACGATAAGCAGCTTCTGTGATCCAATTTTTACAATGTAATTGGGTTCCAATGGGTGATTTTATTATTCTAGCGGTTGTCATAAATTTTGATTTTAAAGAACGTGAAATTACAATCTTTCATGAAAATGTTGTTTTGGTTGTTTCTATGATGGATTGATTTCTAAAATTGGGAAAATGAAACGTCTAATTTTCAAGTGAAGTATATGTAATGCAAAGTGATGGTTATCTAAATTCAAAATTAAGGTTATGTTATTTCAAATATATAATTTTCTTGTTAGAACCTTTTTGTTCAAACTTTAATAAGAAAGTACTGCTATCACACAAATTGTATTTTTAGGATAGAGGCTTAGCCTCATTTTTATTAGGCATACGAAGTGCAAATGATGTTAACATGCATACCATGCAACGTGGATTGTTTGAGAATTTGATGATAGCGAAAATGCATAAAAATGGATTTTACACTAATCAACATCAAGATTATTGATACTGTCGGGATGCTAAGGGTAATGAAGTTGACTTAATGCTCGAGAGTGGGGAAAAAATGAATGTCTATGAAATCAAAGCCAACTACACAACTATGTCAGATTAGTTTAAAGGATTGGATTAGGTAGACAACATTTCGAAAGGAGCCGTGAAAAATAAAATATTAATATACAGAGGCATTGAAAGTCAAAAGAGAACTAAATATATTTCGCAAGCGTGGAATGATGTGATTAAGCTATAATCCAATTAAACTTCAGTTCGCGCGAAGGAATAGTCATTCGTTCTGCAATTTTGGTCAATCTATCTGGAAGCTTCATAATATAATCACGAGCCTTTTCTCCACTTTCTTTTAAATTTCCCATGCTTTCGATTTCCCATTCAATGATTAATTCGCGCATAATATTTACATAATCGGCAGAAGTATAAACTCCTAATCTTTGTGCTGCATCAGAAAAATTTGCGAAGGTATTTACTGTTCCGCCAAGTTCACGCAGCGCTTGCGCTGGCATGACTATCTTTTTACGCATCATATCTTCAAATGCTAACATCATTTCGTTAGTATCTATTTCAAAAATTCGAGCTATAAAATTTTTATATGCAGATGCATGTCTAGCCTCGTCTGCAGCCACAAGGCCACAAATTTTTGATAAAATCGTGTTTCCACTTTTTTTAGCCAAAGTCGCGACTCTGCGATGTGAAATATTTGTGGCTAATTCCTGGAAACTTGTGTACATGAAAGTTCGATATGGGTCGCCATTCGTATCTAAATCAAAGCCATCTGCAATAAGATATTGTGTGGAAGCTTCAAACTTAGGCATGTCTATTCTGCCACATAAATATAAATATCTATTGAGTAAGTCTCCGTGTCTATTTTCTTCGGCAGTCCATCTTCTTATCCATTTCATCCATCCTCCATTTTCATATTGCCTAACACCCGTTAAGCCTCCAAGCCAAGTTTCGTATGTAGGTAATGCTTCTTCAGTAATTGTGTCGCCAACAAGCACTGCCAATAAATCGTAATCCATATTTTCGGCTTGCCCTTGTATAGTTTTTACCTCATCAAAAAAAGAATCTGAATGGGATGTAGGCAGTAATTCACCAGGCTGCCAATTACTTTCTATAGGACTTAAATATTTGTCACCAGAGGTTTCTACTTCTTTTTCTAAAAACAACATAACCTCATTACGAGAAGGTGTTAGCGCTTGATTCATATATTTATTTATAATACGTAATTCCCAAAGATATGATTAGGATTATATTTCCGCAATAAAGATTTTTTTAAATCACTAAATATTTTATTTCACCGAATGCGTTCCTCTGCGCCAAGTCCAAATAAGGCAAAATCGTATTTGCAAGGGTCATTCGAATCAAATTGTTTTAAAGTTTGGCTTAACAAGAAAGCATTTTTCCAATGGGCATTTGAATTTGGTATTAGTTCTAATTTGCTGGCAACTCGGCTTGTATGAATATCCAAAGGACAAATTAAATCTTTGGTTGAAATTGCGTTCCAAAGTCCAAAATCAACACATTTCTTGTCTTTTCTAACCATCCACCTCAAGAACATATTCAAGCGTTTGCATGCTGAGTTTCGTGCCGGAGTGGAAACATGTTTACGTGTTCTTGCTGGATGTTCAATACTAAAAAAATAATTGTGAAAGGCTGCCAATCTTGAGTAAACACCTTTTGAAGTGGATAGGTTGAAAGCTTGTTCTAATGAGGTATTTTGTTGATAATGAAATTTTAAAAAATGAATAAAGTAAAGCAAGTCTGTAGTATTAAAAGTTCTATGTTTAATGTTCAACATTGCTTTCAAATCTTGGTCCTGATGATTTACAATAAAATTATGTGGCGAATTATCCATAGCTTGCATAATGCGTTTGCTATTTTGAATGATTGATTTTCTATTACCCCATGAAAGTGTTGCACTAATGAATGCAGCTATTTCAATATCTTGTTTTTTACTGAATTCATGCGGAATTGAAATGGGGTCTATATCAATAAATTTTGCTTGATTATATTCCTGATATTTCCTTTCTAGCAGATCTTTACACTTTTCGAATTCCATACTTGCGCAATGTTCGTACTATTCGGTAGATAAAAAAAATGCTCGACCGAAATAGAGCATTCTTAAAAATAGTTTCTCAACTAGTTATATCTTATAGCTAAAGCCAACATTTAATACTTGTTTTAACTGAATCCAACCTAAAGGACCATAAGCTGAATTAGGAATGCTTACACCATTTACGTTACTTGATTTTGTTTTTTGACCTGGTTGATCATTATCATAAATCATAGTAAAGCCTAAGCCAGCACCAATGAATTTATTAATTTTCATAGCAAAAAAGTTATCCCATAAAATATCAATGTTTCCAGGATTATCACGACGAGTAATGATGCCATTCTCGGTGGAGTTTTTCGCTAAATAATTAGAATATAAGTCTAGACGAGTATTGTAAATAATATTCTTGGTTAGTTCAGTCTTGTAGCGCGAGGTTAAGTATGCGCCCATTTCCATACGACTTGTTTTACCTTGTGGTACACCAATATGCGGTCCGTTTTTGGTGTAATTAGCTTGGGTAACCGTCATGCGAGCAGCTAAAGGAGAAATGAATACTGAAAAGTTATCGTTCGGACGATAAGTTGCCCCTAAAGCCAAGGTAAAGAAAGCAGGTGCCATGAAATCAGATAAAGGATTTTTTAAGTATTCATTGTTAGAATAATCATAGCCAGGGGTAAATTGAGATTGAAAACGGAATAAACCTGTTAAATAGGTATGACGTTTGAACTTATTGGGTGCAATAGTCCAATTTTTAGGTTGTAGACTGTATCGAGATGAAAAATCTAAACGATCATCTAATTTACGAGGTTTGAAAGCGTTAGATTGTATGTAGTTTAATCCATAATAAGCATCTAAGGTATTCTCCCAAGCGCGATTACCTTTTACATTGTTGATGAAGGCATTTATTTGTCCGTTTACTGCAAGCGATAGTCTTTCGCCACCCGCGAACCAATTTTCGAGTAAACCTTGGTTGATACCAACGTTTACGATACCACCTCGGCTCCAGCCTTCATTCTCAGCTTTTACCTTTCGGTCTAAATCTTTTTGTAATTGATCAGATTTCTCTTTTACTTCTTGTCCTAATACTTGCATTGAAATGGCTAGTGCCAATAGAGTAAAAATTTTTCTCATGCAGAATTTATTGATTGAAAAACAAAAATGCCACCAATAATTTTGGTGGCACAATTACATATGTTTTTTAACAATTTGTTTATCGTTTCAATGCGTCACGAATTTCTATTAATAAAGCATCTGTTGAAGATGGAGGAGCAGGTGCGTCTTGAGCATAGGCTTGCTTCTTTTTCATTCTGTTAGCAGCTTTAATAACCATGAATAAAAATAATGCAACTGCAACAAATTTTACGATTGCAGAGATAGCCAAACCATATTTAAGTTCAGCAGCCCCAACTTTAATCGCGAGTGTATCGAAATTCACTCCACCTGATAACATCCCAACAAGTGGCATAATAATATTGTCAACAACTGCGCCAACAATCGAATTAAATGCAGCGCCAAGCACTGTTGCTACCGCTAAATCGAGTACATTACCTTGAATTGCAAATTCTTTAAATTCTGATACGAATCCCATAATATGTGTTTTAGTGAACCTTAAAAGTATAAATAATTTTATAAAACAAAAATTTAGATATGATTATTTCTTCAAACCTGGATATTTCATTTTGAAAGATTGCATTGTTGCCAATACTTTGGTAGCTACTAAATAGTTTTTATACCAGTTTTGATCTGCAGGAACAACATTCCATTTGGGTTGATTACAGGCATTAATAGCTAATTCATATTGTTTCATGTAAGAATTCCAAAGTTTGGCTTCGTTAAAATCATTTTCATTATACTTCCACATTTTTTCTAGTGACTCAATCCTCTCTTTCAACCTAATCAGTTGTTCTTCACGGGATATGTGTAAATAAAATTTTAAAATAGTTGTATTATTATGTTCACTCAACAAATTTTCAAAGGTTTGAATAGCTTGTATGCGCTGTAAGGCGGTTTTGTCATCGATCCACTGATGAACTCTTGTGATGAGTATATCTTCATAGTGTGAACGATTATGAATATAGATCATGCCCTTCGCAGGTACATGCTGATGAATCCGCCACAAAAAATCATGAGCTAGCTCTTCGTTTGTGGGTGCTTTCCAAGATTTCATTTGCAAGCCGAGGGGATTCATGCATGTGAAAATATCTTTTATCAAACCATCTTTGCCTGAAGCATCCATACCTTGAATAATAATAAGTAAACTATGCTTCGCCTCCGCAAATAACACATTTTGCAATTCAGCAATTTTGTCAAGCATGAGCAAAGTTTTTTCTTTTGTTTTTTCTTTATTAAAAGATTTTGGTGCTCGAGTATCTATTTTGCTAAGTTTTATTGAAGACATATTATTTTAGTTTGTCATCAAATGTAAGTATAAAATTAAGGTGTTGAATAGGTTCCAATCATTAAGGAAGTGACAATTAAAGTTTCTTAGATTTTGTAAGTCTGCCATATTTTGCAGACTATTTAATAATTAAAGGTGCTATCAAAACTATCGGAAACAACCAAGCTATTATATTTGGCAGATAAGTATTATTTACCACCAAAAAGGCTGTAAGTGAAGCAATGTAACTTCCTAGCATACGCTGAACACGTGTTGTAAGCGAATAGTTTACGTATTTTGATTTGCCGCTGAAATTTTGATAATCTTGGTAAACAAATAAAAGACCTATTAAGCCGAAGGTACATAGCACGATGCCAAATTGATACGTATTCGATAATAAGTAAGCGCCATATATTAAGAAGGCAATTGCAGTTATGAAGATCACAAACTCAGCGCGTAATCGGCTAATCGAATGCCCACACTTTTACTTTTTCGGATATACATTTTACCACTTAACAACATGTAAATAGTGAACAAACCAACAATGAAAAGAAAGTAATTCGCTTTTGGAAGCGCGATAAAAATCGACAAGATAGAAGCGATGAGTAAACTATAGAAATAAACGCTACCCAAAAATTTATGCCGTGTATCGCCTTTTTTACAAAGAGTGTTATAGTGCCCAATATGAGACTTGTTCCACCACCCACAATTTGTGTGTATAGGAGTATTTATTTATATCCATAAGAAGCATAATTTAAAAAGCCATCTCCGTGAAGGAGGTGGCTTAATTAGATTTTTTAAAAAATAGGATTAATTATTTATCACCACCAAACATACCTTTTAATTTACCTAAAGCATCTTTGGCTAATTCCTCAGCTTTTTCAGCAGCATCGCTTAGTTTATCTTTAGCATCTCCTGCTAAATCTTCTAGTTTATCTTTAGCTGCACCTGCAAAGTCCGCTGCTTTATCTTGTAAGCTTTCTTCTTTCATTTCAAATTGTTGACCACTCAAAATTGAGTCTATCATACCAGAAAATGTTGGAGGTACTTTTGATTTTACAAATTCAGCTACTGTTTGTAAGGCTTTACCTGCTTGCTCAGCACTTATGCCGGCTTCCGCAACTATTTTTTCGATTAATTCTTGCATGGAGTTTTATTTTTTATGAAATGTAAAAGTAGAAAATTAAATTCAAGTATGAACTGTGTTTCAGAAAATTCGTCTGTCTGAAAATTCCAATCGGTATTAATCGCCGTGATTATGAAGTCATTGAAGCTGGCTGCAATCTATGTAAAAAAGTATTTGATGATATAGCGTAATTAAAAAGCCTTGGTGATACGAATTTTGACAGGGTTTCTCTAAATAATTGATTCCAGCAAAGTAGTATAAATTTTCTCCTAGATTCGTTATAAGCTACTTCTAAGTTGAATTTTTAGTATGATATTTCGATTCTTAGGTTTGCTGTAAATGCCATTCTACATATATTTGCGAACATGGCAACAGAATTGAATACCAAAGAGAATTTATTACCTGCAATTATATCGCATTGCAAAGAATACGGATTTTTATTTCAAAGTAGCGAAATTTATGATGGTTTAAGTGCTGTCTATGACTATGGACAATGGGGTGTTGAACTCAAAAAAAATATACGCGAAACTTGGTGGAAAAGCATGGTGTACATGAACGAGAATATTGTAGGTATAGATGCTGCAATTTTTATGCACCCTACAACTTGGAAGGCAAGTGGACATGTTGATAATTTTAGCGATCCTATGATTGATAACCTCGACAGCAAGAAGCGTTATCGTGTAGATCATTTAATTGAAGGATATGTTGAGCTTCTATCGAAGGAAGATCCTCAGATGACAGAGAAGGGTAATGAGATTTTAGTTAATATGGAAAGTCTCTTAGCTGCAGATGATTTTTCAGGATTGAAACAACTGATTGTCTATAATAATATGAAATGCGCTGTGAGTGGTACGTGTAATTGGACGGATGTCCGTCAATTTAATTTGATGTTTTCTACTCAATTAGGTTCTGTAGCAGAAGACGCCGATACAATTTATTTACGACCCGAAACAGCCCAAGGTATTTTTGTCAATTTCTTGAATGTGCAAAAAACAGGTCGTATGAAAATACCCTTTGGAATTGCACAAGTAGGTAAAGCTTTTCGAAACGAAATCGTAGCGCGTGGTTTTATTTTTCGCATGCGTGAATTTGAACAAATGGAAATGCAATTTTTTATCAGACCTGGTACACAAAAGCAATGGTATGAACACTGGAAAGAAGCACGTTTGAAATGGCATAAAGATTTATTCCCTAACGCAAATTATCGTTTTCACGACCATTTGAAACTAGCACATTACGCTGATGCAGCCTGTGATATTGAATATGAATTTCCGATGGGCTTTAAAGAAGTAGAAGGCATACACTCACGTACTGATTTTGATTTAACTCAACATCAAATTTATAGTAAAAAGAAAATTCAATATTTTGATAATGACTTAGATGAGAATGGAAAGGCTTACGGCAACTATACACCATACGTTGTAGAAACTTCTATTGGTTTAGATAGAGCTGTCTTGCTTTCTTTATGCGAGGCTTATCAAGAAGAAGATTTGAGCACAGCAGAGAAACAAGATAGTCGAGTGGTATTAAAACTCCCAAATAAGATAGCGCCTATTAAATTAGGTGTATTACCTCTCATGAAGAAGGATGGTTTAGCAGAAATAGCCAGAGAGTTAATGGTTGATTGCAGAGAGCATTTTTATTGCTTTTATGAAGAGAAAGATAGCATAGGTAAGAGATACAGAAGAATGGATGCTTTGGGCACACCTTTTTGTGTAACCATTGATCATCAAACCAAAGAAGACGGGACCGTTACAATTCGACATCGAGATAGTATGGCGCAAGAGCGTGTGGCTATGAAAGAGGTTAAAGATATTGTGTTAAGAGCTGTTAAGTAAATTATCAAATACAACAATTGAAGTCCGAAAATAGAAATTCTAAATTTGAAGAATGAAATATTCAACTTGAAGAATGAAATTTTAGTAACTTTCTCCTGCATTCCCAAACACCTACTTCGCGAGTAGAGTCTGACACTTGAAATCGTTACATCTAAAATCCTAAAAATCAAAACACTTCGCTTCATAAATTCTTTACGACTTTACGTGAAATAAACCCATTAACAATGATTAATTTCCAATTTTATCCTGTGCCAGTAGTTGAAACTCATCGACTCATACTAAAAGCTTTGATGAAGGAAGATGCACCTAATCTGTGGCGATTACATAATACAGATGCTGTCATGAAATACATTGATAGACCACGTCAAAAAGATATTGAGGAAACAGAAATGTTTATTGAAACCATTCACGAAAACATTAAAGCAAACACTGCAATCAATTGGGGCATTTACTTGAAAGAGGATCCTGATGAATTAATAGGAACCGTAGGTTTCTATCGCAACGAACCGGCAAACCATCGTGGTGAGATTGGATACATGCTCGACAATAAGCACTGGCGTAAAGGATACATGAATGAAGCCATACAGACTGCATTACAATATGGCTTTGATACGATACAATTTAATACCATCATTGGTTGTATAGACCCAAATAATGAAGCTTCAAGACAAATTTTATTAAAAAATGGCTTTGTTAAAGAAGCATGTTTTAAACAAAATTATTTTTATCAAGATCAATTTAAAGACACAGAGGTTTACACAAAATTTAAAACACCATTTCTATAAGTTCTTGTAAATTTTATAGTTTTGATAAGCTTTTAAACCTTTCAGATAAACATACTTACATTATTTTCATTCGCACACCCAAATAGATATTCCTACCCATCATAGGAGCCCAAATAAGTGACCCATCAAAATAATTACCGAAAGGATTTTTTGCATCAATAATAGGATTGCTTTGCATAAAGTTCATTGCATTTTCTAGACCTAAGTATGCATCAAATTTTTTATTGAAGGTTTTACTGACTTGGCCATTTAAAGTAAAAAATGACGGTGAATTTAAACTCATCTGCAAGCTCTTCGGGTTGAGCTGTGTACTTGGAATACGTTTGCTGCCAACCCAATGTAACGTAGCGTCAAAACTCCATTTTTTTCGTGTTGTATAAGATGCATTTAAAAAGGCTCTATGCTTAGCATTGAGAGGTCGTTGCAAGAGATTATTACCATATGTAGCTTGAACATCATTATATCGATATGCTAAACGAATATCTAATTTACGGATTGGTTCATAATCTAGTTGCACCTGAAAGCTATGGGCAAACGAATTTTTATTACTATTATAAAAAGATAAAAATCTTTCGTGCTCCCAATCGGCAATAACCTGATTTAGATAATGTGTGTAATAGTAATCCATTGAAATACTAGCTTGCCTATAATTTAATTTAAATTTATAGGTGGCATTTACGCCCATGTTATAGGCACTTTCATTATTCAATTGGTAAAAACCTTTATTCTTGGAAGGTGTAATATTTAAAATCCTATTGGTGGTAAAATATCCTAGATTTTCAGAGAAGATACTGGCAGTACGATATGCTTTACCAGCTGAAACTCTTAAGGCTAAGTTCTCGTGTGGTGCATATCGAAGATGAAAACGTGGTGTGATATATAGGCCATATATATTATGATAGTCAGCCCTCAAACCACCAACCATATTTAACTTTCTCGAAAATGAATGCGCATATTCTGTATAAATACCAGGAATTACTTCTTCATTTTTAAAGTTCTTTTGTAAAACAATTTCATCGCGGTGTACCGATTGAAATGTAGCTCCAAGTTTGATAACTCTATTTGTTGTGCCAATTATACTTTGAAAAATATAATTTGCATATAAGCTTTTTTCGTTTGCTTTATAATCTTTTCTGCCGAATGTAAAATCTTGATCGTGGTTGGCAAATGATAATTGTAAACCCATACTTTTCCAGGGTTTCAATTCATACACTTTACCTATTTTAGCCCAAGTTTCTAATCGTTTTGTATTGAGCTGCATTCCCCAGTAAGAGCTTGTTAATGGATTTTCATGCGATTGAAAATGTAGGGAACCACCCCAGTTATCCTGCAGAGAATACTTTGCTCCAAATTGCAACTCGCGACCTTTTTTACCGAACCACATCCAACGGTTGCCTAAAATTAAATTGTTGCCCATGGGTTGGTCTTGATAATGGTCTTTGTTTTGGTCTACTTTTAACCACTGAGATTTTCCATGAAAAAAGAAGTTACCATACAAACCTTTTTTTGGTTCTAGTCTGAAATAGGCATTAGCTTCTGTTCTGCCTTGATTGCTTTGATAAATATTATAAAATTGCTTATCGCCTTCCATGGGTTTACGCCATTCAACGTTGATTTGTCCTGCTAAACCTTCAAAGCCATTTACCACACTACCTGTGCCTTTACTAAGTTGCATGCTTTCTATCCATTGTCCGGGCGTAAAATTCAAACCTGTTATACTTGCTAAACCGCGTGTATCAGGAATATTTTCTCGAGTGAT
>JBIIJE010000177.1:0-3011 GCA_044234005.1 Chitinophagaceae bacterium
AGTAATTCAGGCAGCAATAGCGGTGGTGGAAATGCAACGCAAACTATGGGTTACTTGATCGATGCAAATGGAAATATTGATTTTCCAATATTGGGAACACTTAAATTGGCAGGGATGGATAGAATGAAAGCAAGTGAGTTTATTAAAGATAAATTAAAAGCCTATTTGAAAGATCCTATAGTGAATTTACGTGTGCTGAACTATAAGGTCACTGTGTTGGGTGAGGTAGCTCGTCCAGGTGTATTTACAATTTCAAATGAACGTATTACCTTACCAGAAGCACTTGGCTTAGCGGGTGATATTACCTTGGGCGGACAACGTAACAATGTAATGGTGATTCGGGATATTGATGGCAAAAAAATAGAAACACGTGTCGATTTAACATCGCGTGATTTGTTCAACTCACCGGTTTATTACCTTACACAAAACGATATTGTATATGTGCAGCCTACAACAAATCGAATGAAAACAACAGCGCCAACCCGACAAAATGCATCACTTATTCTCACAGGGGTATTGCTGATTGTAAATACTATTAATTTAATCACTCGATTTTAGCTCTTATGATAGTTGAAGAAAGATCACAGAATGCGAAACCTGACTTCTCCCGATTTGAAGGAGTCAATTTAAAAAACATGATCGGCAAAGCCATTGCATATTGGTATTGGTTTGTGTTGGGTGCTATGTTAGCTGGATTATTGGCCTTCTTATATTTGCGTTATCAACGGCCTGTTTATTTTGCTGAAGCCAATGTTTTAATTCGTGATGAGAAAAAAGGAGCTGACTTCTCAGAACTTTCTGCTTTCCAAGATATCGAATTGTTAAAGGCAGGCAATAGTCTTGATAATGAAATTGAAATTTATAAATCGCGTTCTCTCATGATGCGCACAGTGCAATCGCTGAATTTACAAGTCTCGTATCAAACTCAAGGCAAAGTGATAAGTCAAGAAGTTTACGATCAAAGACCTTTTGATGTAATTCTATTAAGCCCTGACAGTTTATCATCTAAAATTTATGGTAAAATTTGGATTAAACCGATTTCTGAAGAGTCATTTTTATTGCAACGAAATGAAAAAGAGCCAGGCGTAAAACATTATTTTGGGGATACAATAAATACCTCTTTGGGTAAAATAAATGTTGCTAAAATTGTAAGTAAACTCGGTACTTGGCGCAATATGCGTGTCAATGTAATTGTATCGCCTTTGGAAGCAAAAGTAAATCAATATCTTGGTTTGCTCGAAGTAAAACCTATTAACAAGACCTCTAACGTAATTAAGTTGAGCATGAAAGATTATTCGGTCGATAAAGCAATCGACATTTTGAATAATCTCATCTTACAACATTCGCAAGACGTGATTTTAGAAAAAAATCAAATTGCAAAAAATACCGACCAATTTATCAATGATAGATTGATGTATATAGGAACCGAACTTTCGGCGGCAGAAGGCAGTGCGCAAAGTTATAAACAGCAACATAATATTGTAGATGTAACTAGTAATGCACGACAGTTTATTGAATCGGATGCGCAAACCAAAGAGAGACTAGCCCAGGTTAATACTCAAATGAAGCTTGCAGAATATGTAACTAATTTGGTTACAAAAAACTCAAGCAATCAGAATCTTGTGCCAACAAATATTGGTTTGAATGATGGTGCTAGCATGGCAATGATTACGAATTACAATGAGCTAATTTTGCAACGCAATCGATTGTTACAAAACTCAAGTGAGATTAACCCCGCTGTACAAACACTCACAGATCAAATCTCATCTATTAAGCAAAATTTGGTTTCAAGTATCGATAACTATAAATCATCTATTCAAATTCAGAGTAGTGATTTAAGTCAACAATCTCGCAACTTCAATTCACGCATTAATGCGGCACCAAGCTATGAACGAGAAATTAAATCTATCAATCGCCAAGCAAATTTAAAGGAGGCTATTTATGTGTATCTATTGCAGAAGCGAGAAGAGATAAACATTTCTTTAGCTGTTGCGGTCGATAACTCAAAAATTGTTGATGCTGCATTTAGCAATCGTCACCCTATTTCGCCAAATAAAAAGAACATCTATTTATTGGCAATGTCTTTGGGTCTTTTATTACCTGCATTTATCATTTATTTACGTGATGTACTTGATTCTAAAATACATGGCAAGCGCGAACTGGAAAAGCTAGATATTCCATACTTGGGCGATATTCCGTTAATAGCAAATGAGCAACAGCTTGTGGTGACGAAAGGCCAATCAACTATTATTGCAGAGTCTTTCCGTATTATACGCACCAACTTAGAGTTTGTGTTAGGTGCACAACAATCTGGAAGCAAGGTTGTTTTCATTTCATCTACAGTGGCTAAAGAAGGAAAGTCTTTCATTGCACTCAATTTGGCATCCACCATAAGCCTTACTGGTAAGAAAGTTTTATTAGTTGGGTTAGATTTACGTGCGCCTAAAATTTTGCAATACCTAGGTATAGAATCAAATTATGGAATCACACATTTTATTACAGATACTTCGATGCAACTCGAAAAAATAATTTTGCGCGATCCTTTGAAACAAAATTTTGACGTAATGCCATCAGGCGCAATTCCTCCGAATCCAGCTGAATTAATTTTGCATCCTCGTGTAAAACAAATGTTTGAAGAAGTGCGAAAATTATATGATTATATTATAGTAGATACTGCTCCTGTGGGCGTTGTGACGGATACTTTATTAATTACCAGCGAAGCCGATTTATTTTTGTACGTAGTTCGTGCACATTTCTTAGACCGTCAATATTTAGACATCCCTTATAATTTACACGAGAATAAACGCATTCCAAACATGGTAACTCTGTTGAATGGAACCAATTATTCAAAGGGTTATGGGTATGGTTACGGCTATGGCTATGGTTATGGGTATGGCTATGGCTATGGGTATGGGTATGGTTCGGAAAAATTACCTTGGTACAAGACAATGTTTAAAAGAAATAAAAAATCATCCTAATTTTAAATTGAATGTATTCATTATGTCACCTAA
>JBIIJE010000087.1:0-11458 GCA_044234005.1 Chitinophagaceae bacterium
CAGCTTATAAAAAATGATAAGCGGTTGTAGGGTAAAAGCAGCAAAATGTCAGTTTTAGTTATTACGAAAAACATGCATTATGAATGAGGAATATTGCGTGAATGTATTTGCTGTTCTTGATTTTCTCATAAGTTGCTATTCCCATTGCAGAACAAGCTATTTGACAAACCGATGTTTAAATATCTATAGGAATTTCTGAAAAGGGGAAAGAGTAGATTTCTCATTTACAAGCTCCTTTTGAATACTTCGTTATTCCATTACATGCAGCATTACAAGCGTTGCTATATGTTTTGTTATTGCACCCACGCACTGGGCATATTCTTTTGTGCAATTACAATTATTGTTGACCTCAATACAATCATCCTTGGTATGATTGCTATTGTTCTTTTTGCATTGTGACAATGTCAGTATTAAGATGGACGCTACACACAATATTGATATTACTTTTCCCATATTAACTAGTTTTTATTTAGCGCTTGTTTATTGTTTATTTAATGATGCTAAATGTATCATTAGCATGAGATCTAACTTCCTAAAATCCGAATTCCAAAACTATAAGGGTATTGAATTAGTCCGAATTCGGTGGATGACGTTAGATTTTGACGATAGTATAATAGGAAATCACGGTAAGAAATTTCAGCTTGTAATCCGAGTTGAAATTTATTCAAATTAAATTGCTCAAAGTTTTTGTTCTTGTCGTCATCTCCTTTCATAATTTGCTTCGTATGCGAGCGAATTAGATAGCCTCCATAACCACCTGCTGCAAATGTGAAGTTCTTCTTCTTCTTTTTTGTCGGATTTGTTTCAAATTTTAACATCAATGGTATTTGAATGTAATTGGTAACTAATTTATTCTTCTTGAATGCAACCGAATCTCGAGAAATAAATTGTTGTCGAGGATTAGAAATATTAGTGCTCAAAGGGGCTTCATTCCATATTATATTTCTTTTGTAAGAATAGCTGTTAATGTCATAACTCAAACCAGAAACTATATTGACATGATTTTTATATAAGCTCCATGCTAATCGGACAATTCCAAAGTTTATATTAATGGACTTGCCAGTCTTCAGCGCAAAATCATTATCCGAAATACCTGTACCCAAATCTTTAAAAAATTCAGTTTCCCGAGAGAGAGGCTTCGTTCCACTAGCATAAGATGCATAGTCAGTTCTATCCATATAATTAGCAAAACCGAGATCGAGATGAAGTATGCTTTTCTCAAACTTTTGACGTTTTTTCTGAGATGACTTGTTTGTGTTAAACTCAACCCTCTTAGCTTGTTTAACGCTATCTTGATCGTTGTAAATTATTGTGATGCGGCCATCCATAAATTGGGTTGTATCGCTTTTTACTTTTTTATCTTGCCCAAATACGAGTTGCGAAATAAATAAAAGTGAGCATATTAATTGTGTTGTTTTCATGACTTTATATTTTGTTTTATTTTTTAAAATTACTTTTTACAATTCTGATTTCTACCTAGAATAGAAATCTATCTTAGATTGCTTAGTTCAAATGAATTACTGTCCATTTACCCAGCACCAATGCAATATCTGCATTTTGCCAAGATTCTTTGGTACTCTTCACCTTATGTGTAAACCTTAGAATTTTGTTTACAACATTGAATAAACGCGAATGCTTATTATCATCTAAAATTACAAGAGAAGATGATGCCTCGTGCGCAGAATAATCTTCTTTAGGCATATCATTTCTAGCCCATGTTTCATTGATGTCAATATTCGCGTTTAACTTAGGCCTAAGCTCATTCAATTTCTTACTATTAGCAGTATCGAATTTGGCGTCATGAGTTGTAGCAATAGCTTGCTGCTGATTTACATTAGTTGCAGACTTTGAAGCATCAATAAATTCTTTAATTTCATTTTGGGCAGGGAGAACCTGCTTCTCAGTGACAATATCACTTTTAGTAACAACCACAGAATGAACAGCAGGTGCTTTTGAACGATTAGGAGTTTGAGTAACTTCTTTACGATTTAGATTTGAAGGATGTTTTGCAATAGCAATATTCTGTGCTGGTATTGATGAATCAATTTGGGTCGTGTCTACTTGAAGTGAATCTCTATTATTAATTTTATTTTGACTCGATACGCTTGCAGTATTTGCATCAGCGTCATTCTCACCATTTTGATGTAACACAAAATATGTTGCTATGCAAAGTGAAATAAAAATCGAAGCAATCGTCATGATTTTTTTAAAGCTACTCGACTTGTTTAATTTTAAGTGTGAATGCTTAAGTAGAGATTCTTTGCGAGAGTAAACGATATTATCATCGGACGATACAATAGTCTGTTGCAAAAGCAGATATTCTTCAGATGCTTGTGGGTTATTTTGTAAATAAAGCTTCATCTTGATTAACAAATCGCCATGTAATTCACCATGCAAGTGGTCAACTAAATACTGCTCATAATTACTTTGATCGATTTTCATCACATTTAAATATTTGCTTCTATACTAACCAATGATTTTTTAAGACTCATGCGTGCTCTGAATAAATAGACTTTAACTTGACTCTCACTTATACCGGTTATGCCAGCCATTTCGTCGTAACTGTATCCTTCATAATCTTTAAGTAAGACTAACTGTTTTTGTATTGCTGGCAATTCCTCAAGTGCTGCATGTAATCTTTTTCTCAAATCAATTTGTTTTATCTCAGTTGTGCCTGCCAGCGCAATTGGCATTTCGTCCTTTAATAGCAATCTCTTATCTTTTCTCATTTCATCTATCATTTTACGATACGCCACTGTGAATAAAAAACTCTTTGCTTTTTCATTTTCAACTTCACTACACTTTGTCCATAATACCTCAAAAGCTTGTTGTACAATATCCTCTGCTTTTTCACGATAATTGTAGTTTTTCAAAACAAATCGAAACAATCCATCAGCGTGTTCTTTTGCACATCTATTGTATTCGCTTTGAGTCATTGTTACTATTAATCGTGTGAGATGATTGAGATGTTACACGAATTGAAAAAAATTATTTAAAACTCATCAGAATATTATCTAATTTAGAGAAAGCAAGTCTATTTCCATCTTGTTGATACTTAGATAAATGGTCTTGATACACAAGGAGATTGAGTGAGAATGATTGCAAATCTTCATAGGTAAATCTATTTGACATTTTACCATATCCTAGTTTTTCAATATATGCCGCATTGACATATTGCTCGAATTGGTTTTCGATTGGCACCGTATAAATTGGTTTCTTCAAATACACTGCTTCACTAATAAATGAAAACCCACCATTACAAATGACAGCTTTTGCATTGCCAAAATCTTGAATAAAAATGGTCTCAGAAAACTTTTTACAGATTACATTTTCATCCATCATTTCTTTTTCTGACCCACATATAATAAAAATTTGTTTCGGAAATTGTTTCAATATTTCGATTAAATCTAGCAGAGCCATCGATTTTTGGTAAACAAGAATATGATTTCCATATTTAGTTTCAACATTAATTATTTCGTCTCTGATGATAGGAGGAATATAAGAAGCGTTAATCTGCTTTAAATTTGGGTAGAAGAAGCTTGTAATTAGATAATAATCTGCACCATATACTTTCGCATGAATAATTTGTTTCGCCAATATATAATCCGGTTTAATTAAAAACGGTATTTCAATGTCTAAATTCGCCTTATCGATAATTTGCATATTATCAATACTTACTAATGGTAATTTGTTGAATGTGGCATAGAAAAATGTGAAACTCTCAAAATCAGAAATAACCACATCGAAAGTAAAATTATCTAAGAGCTTTTTATACTGTTGAAAATTATGTTTTAAATTTTCTGGCGCTTCTTGAATTGTGTGGAATGCAGTTTTAAGCACAGAAATTTTTTCATTGTGCAAAGCTAAATGGAATCCATTTATGGGATGAACCCGATTCGGAAAATGAGTGGATAAAAAAACAAATGCGCAGTCGCTAGTAACTATTTGTACATCATGATTTTTTAAGAGATTTTCTATGATCACTTTACTTCTTGTTGCATGCCCCATTCCTTCGCTGGGCAAACCGTATAATATGCGCATTTAATTTATATTGTAATGACAAAGGTCAACGATTAAATTAACATTATTGGCACAAGAAATAAATCCTTCATTTTGTGAGAGTGTCATCCAATATTCACAATTTGGTTAATTTGTAATATTTCATCAATAAATCTATAATCCACTAACAACAATTCTTAGGTTCGCGTCTTGCTTGTAAACAAAAAACATAATCATGAAAAAATTATCCTTTTAATCCTCGTTTTGTTATTTGCACAATGGGCAAATGCGCAATGCAATCTTAATTTCTCTGTGAGTGGTGGTTGCGGTGATTCTATTGCTACTTGGTGTTCGAATGGAACTCCTCCCTATTCCTATTCGATAAATCCGATTTCAGGCACACAAGGTCCAATGGGTTTTGCGAATGTGGCGCTAGGCACTTATACCCTTACTGTCGCAGACGCTAATGGGTGCACTGCAACAGCCATAGAAACGGTATCTGCGAGTATTACATCAGCGACAATTTCAACCACTAATGCTACCTGTACAGGAACATGCGATGGTTCAGTAACTATTAATATTACTGGAGGAAATTCCGCAGTATTGATCTATTACATAAATAATACAGCTTATACCAACGCTACTATAAGCAACTTATGTCCTGGCACCTACCAAGGTTATGTGACCGGCAATTGCTCATATTATAGCTATGTGTTCACAATTGGAGTACAAAGTGCTATTGTGCTAACGTCGAATATTATACAACCAACAGCCTGTGGATTAAATGGACAAGGCTACTTCTTGGCTTCTGGCTGAACTCTACCTTATACTTACACCTTACAACCTGGTAATATTTCAAATTCAACTGGTCAATTCAACAATATAGCACCTAGAAGTTATACAGTGCAAGCGACGGACAATAGTGGGAGTGCTTGCATAGCAGAAACGGTTTTCAATATTAATAGCCCTACTGGATTATTTATTGGCAATTATTCAGGCTCTATGAACTGTGGACAAGGTCAAAATTATATTTACGTTTACTATTCAGGCGGCATGAGCCCAATCAATTATAGCATTTCTCCTAATTCAGGTACATTTTCAGGCAACTTATTTAGTAACCTTTCGAATGGAAATTACATTGTGACAAGTACTGATGCGAATGGATGCACCGCCACTACTTTTGCTGTAATTAATGGCACAAGTAGCATACCTGGACTCACCACAAGCAGTATTGCAACTCCTTCGAGTTGTGTAAACTCAACTGACGGTGCAATTGATTTAACGGTAAGTGGATTCAGTGGAGCTTTAAATTTTAACTGGAATAATGGTTTTGCGAATATCGAAGATCTTAATAACATTCCGTCAGGTGCTTATGATTGCTTAATTACAGGCCCTGCGACAGGCAATTGTTACTGGCATAACGATTCGTTAGGCATTTTAGGAAGCCCCTTCATTTATTTAACCGGGCAAGCCACTCAACCTAGTTGCAGTCTAGCAAATGGTCAGATAAATGCTTATGCTCAAAGTGGCACACCACCCTATAATTATACTTTATTACCCAATAATATCAGCAATTCAACAGGATTGTTTAACAATTTAGGGAGTGGAGGCTATACTGTTGTTTGTAGCGATGCAAGTGGCAGTACTTGTACTCAATCCACCACTTTTGTCTTGAATAATCAAAGCTTTAATTTTATGGTATACGCAAGTGCCTATTCAGGAAATTGTCTGCAAGGTACAGTTTCATCTATCTATGTAACTTCCAATGGTTCTGGTGCCATCACCTATTCCATTTTGCCGAATATAGGCATACAAAATGGAGGCTTCTTTAGCAACCTATCGAATGGTATTTACACAATCACCGCAACCAGCACAACAGGTTGTTCTGCGACAACAGTAGCTACCATCAATGGCTCAAACCCAATCCCAGGATTGGTTGTAAGTGCTGTATCACAAGTACCATCATGTAGTACTAACAATGGGTCGATCGACTTAACTCAAAGCGGGTTCAGTGGTACTTTAATTTATGATTGGTCATACAATGGAACTAGTAGCTTTGCGACAACACAAGACATCAGCAATCTAGCACAGGGCATTTATAATTGCCTCATCACTGACCCAGCTACAGGCAACTGCCACTCTTATTCAGATAGTTTGTATAGCCCTAGTATTTCTTATTCGGTTTTACAAACAATCATGCCAACTTGCGTGAATAATAATGGCGTCATTGAACTTCAAGGACTCAATGGAACTGCACCTTACACATATACGTTAAATCCGGGTAATATTATAAACAATACAGGACTATTTACAGGCTTAGGAAGTGCTGTTTATACAATTGGTATCCAAGATATTAATGGGTGTATTTCCGCAGCTGTTTATACCTTGTTCTCTGGAACAGTAAGTTTATATATTAGATCTTACTCAGGTTCATGTTCAACAAGTACTAGCTCTTCAATTTATTATAATGCTTGGTCGCAAATGGGTACAGTAAATGTTACCTTGAACCCTAATTTAGGTACCATTAGTCAAAATTCGTTCATCAATTTGCCAAATGGCACTTACACAGTAACCGCAACAGATGGTAGTGGCTGCACAGCAACTTCTACTGCGGTAATAAATGGCACAAGTACTATAAATGGATTAAGTGTTACTTCGATTGTACAACAAGAACCTTGCTTTGGCACTCAAGATGCATCAATAGACATTACTCTTAGTGGCGGACCAAGTAACTTAGATTTTTCGTGGAGCAATGGTGCTACTACAGAAGATTTATTTAATATCACTGCTGGGTATTACTCATTACAAATAACAGACCCTTTAACAGGGAATTGTTTCATTTGGACGGATAGCATTGGCGTTTCCGGTGTGAACTGTGGCAGTATTTCAGGAAAAATATTTGATGATAACAATAACAATTGTATTCAGGATGCTGCCGAAGCTGATTTGATTAATGTGCTAGTGACACTTTCAAATGGACAAATTGGACAGGAAATTATTCTATATCGAATATCCCACTTGGAAATTATACTATCACACAAACCTTACCAATAGGTGCGGTACAAAATTCATGTACACAGCCTTCGGCAATATCATTAACAGCCAGCAATCCTAATTTAATAAATATTGATTTCAAAGATGATGCACCTATAGCATGTGAAGCTTGGATTATTGCTTGGCCTAACTCACAATTCTTACCAGGTGGCATGGGTCAGTGTCATATGTTTTATGACGTAAATGCTTATCAAAACTGCACGGGTAATATTTACTTTATCATACCTCAAGGCTTGAGCTTTAGTTCTGCAACTGTACCACCAAACAATGTATATCGAACACCAAACGGCGATAGTTGTGTATGGTTAAGTATGCCTTTAAGTGGTGTTTCGCAGCATATATATATACTGCAGTATTCCTACGACTGCTACCATGGGGCAATTAATTACCTCGCATGCACATATCACACCGAACGGTTCAGATTCATATTTGTAAAATAATGATTACTGGTGGACAAGAGCAATTTCGGCTGCTTATGACCCTAACGACAAATCAGTAAGTCCAATCGGAACAGGCAACAACGGAGGAATCTTGTTATCGCAAGACAGACTAGATTACTTAATTCGTTTCCAAAATATAGGCACAGCCGCTGCGCAAAATGTTATAATACTTGATACCATTTCATCACATATAGACATAAATTCAATTCGTATCACAGGTTATAGTCATCCATACAAGATTGAGATTTTAAATGGCAATATCATGAAATTTAAATTTGCGAACATTTACTTGCCAGATAGTAATACGAATGAGCCAGAAAGTCATGGGTTTATTTAATATAATGTAAATCTTTTAACCCAGATTACCGATTAAGCATGCGTAAACAACAAGAGACCTTGCAAAAGTCAATTGGTAAAAAATTTGAGAAACGAAGAAATTTGAAGCCAATTGACAATTTTACTGAATCTCATTAAGTTTTGTAACGGTCTCGATGATAGTAATTGCAAATCAATCATTAGACAAGATTGATAACAATCACTAAATCGCCTCGTTAACTAGTAATACCATTTTGACATTAATTTTATATTATACATTTCGCTTGACGAAAATGACAAATGCCTATGGGTACAAATGTTTAAATTAAGTGGAGGAACGAAATTTTAATCTATTACATTTGTCTAATGGTATAACGAGACAACTAACACGCTAAAATTTTCGCGCTTCAAATCCTATCTCGCAACTTAGGTTTGAAAAATATCTGTAAAAACACTGAATCCTAATTTGCACATTTGACATTGGGTTCATTACAAAAAACTAAAAGTTCAAAGCAGATACTGATGAGAGAGTTTGTTTTCTCAGCAAATAAGAAGTGAATTATAGTAGATCAATAAAAACTTGCTAAGTTTCGGTTACGAAACTTGAAATCTATGAAAAAATCTGTAAGAAATTTAATTTAAACCTCAAATTTATAGCCAACACCCTTGATGGTATGAATATAATCTGCATTCAATTTTTGTCTAATTTTTCGAACATGCACATCGATTGTTCGATCTCCAACAATAACCTCATTACCCCAAATACTAGTTAAAATTTCGTTACGCAAAAAAACTCTACCCGGTTTTGATGCTAATAATGCAAGTAGTTCAAATTCTTTGCGCGGCAATCTTACGTCAACGCCTTTGTGATTAACTAGAAACTTATCTCGACTAATCTCTAAATCCTTAAATGAAAGTAATGAGCTATCCTCTTTATTTAATCGTCGAAATGCAGAATGAATGCGTGATACAAGTAGTTTGGGTTTGATTGGCTTAGCAATATAATCATCTGCACCAACATCAAGTCCACGTATCTCAGAAGTTTCATCCGATAATGCCGTAAGAAAAATGATCATTGTCTCATCATAAGCTTGATTTGCACGTATTTCGATGCAAGTCTGTATGCCATCTTTGTAGGGCATCATTACATCTAACAATATCAAATCAGGCTGATAGATTTTGAGTCGACTTAAGGCATCATTTCCATTAGAAGCGGTCTGCACTTCATAGCCTTGTTGCTCCAAATTGTATTGAATAATTTGAAGAATATCTTGCTCATCATCAACTACCAATATCTTACCTAGACTATTACTCATAATTTCTCGAAGACAAATCTAGCGAAAGCAAGACATTAAAATCATTATAATTAGATTATGAAATTGTTACTTAGCTTAACAAATCTTTCAAAGATTCGATAGGATAGAGGATATAATACGCTAGAAAATATGCAATTAATTTTAATATCAGTAATAATAACATAACGAACTTATTTTACACTGTCACCTAAAATCCTTTCCAAATCGCGTTGCGCTTCACGAAGTTCGCGCTCCGCTTCGAGCTTTGCATCCTCCAACCTGCGTTTAGCTTCTCTTATCTTATCTTCTGCTTCACGTTTCTTTTCTTCAATTTCGAGCTGAGCCTCCGTGCTTTCATTCAAATTATCATCGATACGAATCACATTCTCTAAGCCTCTACTATATATTAGATCATTTTTAGGATTTTTTTCGTCAAAATTGATATTGAAGTTCTTTTTATCAATACGAAGACTTTTTGAAATTGCTTTTCTATATTCTTTCGTTACAAGCAAGGTTTTATTGCGAGGTACATAAATTGTTACTTTTACATTTTGGAAGTGGTAAGGTTGAAATCTTGAAACACCTAAAACTGCTGGTAGAAACAACACGTTATCTTTTACTAAAGATTCGTACTGTATGTTATAAATATTGGCATCTGCTTCAGTTTTATCTGTACCGAAGCTGGTTTTTTCAACTTCTACGAAAAAATCAGGCTCGTCAGTGGGTTTATACTTTAAACG
Source organism: Chitinophagaceae bacterium (assembly GCA_044234005.1). Classification (GTDB taxonomy): domain Bacteria; phylum Bacteroidota; class Bacteroidia; order Chitinophagales; family Chitinophagaceae; genus OLB11. The sequence continues at coordinate 9,844 of JBIIJE010000087.1, forward strand.
AACGCCATTTATATAGTGCTTACTACCTTCAGTGTGAACCAAATTGCTTACTTGATTTAAATCAAAAATTACATTACTTTCAGCCGTTTTGTTGCTATCAAGTGCTTTTACAAATAAGGTATCTTGCTTAGTATTAATTACAAATTTTGCATCTTTGCTTACCATCGTATTATTGGTACGCACCAAATTCGTAACCAAGGCAAAAGCAGCCACCCAACCTACTACATGCAATGTCAGGTAAGTAGCACGTAAAAACTTATTGGGTTTAAAGCCAGCCAATCTTCTTATCAAACCTGTAATAAGCCAAACAAAAGGTAAGGCTAAACCAAATAATAAAGCGAGTAGGGCCAGTGTTTTATTCAAAGCCGAGAATAAGATAATATCAGACAATTTAAATGTAAATATCGAAAGAAATAGAGCCCCAGCGCCCATGGGTATTAATGACATAATAAATGCAGCTAATAAAATGTAGGCGACTACTTTCAAAAATGAGTTTGTGCCGGAAGACGAAGCTTGTTTCACTACATTTACAGCTGAAGGATTTTGAATAGTTGAAATATTGATTGGCTCACCTTTTAGGAGCATATAATCCGTTGAAGATTTCGCTAAAGGCACAATGAGCCATAATACTAAATAGGTAAGAAACATGAATGAGCCCGCTGAAATGCCTAATAAATGAAAGCCCGGAACAGCAAATAACCAGTTACTCGTAAATGCATTTAAGAGTAAGGGTAACAAAAACAATAAACGAACAACCCAAACTTCTACATTAAAAAAATGTGAAACCCCACCGCAAACACCTCCTAGTACTTTATCCATTGGATTACGAAATAGCTTCTTGGTCACAGTGTCCTTTAACTCTTTAGCAGGTAATACAATCCATAAAATTATATACCCAATAATACCGATATTGAAGCTAAAAAATTGTATCGCACCCATAAAAGTGAAGAGTATGAATAACAAACGAACTGCTAATGGGTCGATAGCGAAGTAATTAGCAATGCCACTGCAAACACCTGCAATAAATTTACCAGGCTTTGCAGAATCGCGATATAATTTTTTCTTCTCAGCAAAAGAATTTGAGTTAATCGTTTCTTTGGGTGCATCACTCAAATCGGACGGGCGACCAATGATATTCATAACTTCCTCGATATCAATAAGTGTAATTGCACTTGAGCCAGCCTTTAATTTGAGATCCAGAATTTCAGCTATTCGATCTTGCAAATCAATAATCACCTCGTCGCCGGCTTCTTCGTTTTTGAAATAATTCTTTAGCTCATTTTCATATTGCTGAAAGGTGGCATATGCATTTTCTTCTATGCTTAAATTTCGACCTTGATAATTTATTTGAATAATTTTTTCCATGTTACTAGTTTTTAATTTTTTTAAAATTGAATGATGAATAGATTATTTTTTTTGTGTGATGATGTTAACTGCTTTGCTTATTTCTTGCCAAGTAATTTCGAGTGACTTGTAAAACTCTTTACCAGTTTCAGACATGGTAAAATATTTTCGAGGCGGGCCACCCGTGCTTTCAACCCAACGATATTCGAGATAACCTGCATTTTTTAAACGAGTAAGTAAGGGATATAAGGTACCTTCAAATACTTGTAAA
>JBIIJE010000179.1:0-2936 GCA_044234005.1 Chitinophagaceae bacterium
CCAATCACAATTCGGCTTATCCTTATGTTGTAGGGCCTACATATTATGGAGTTGTCAATGCTACAAAAGTCACATCAGTTACTGAAACTGTTACAGAATATTCACCCAATGGAATTTCGGAAATCAAGTCGAATCAAATTGACGCAACCATATTTCCTAATCCAACTGCAGATTTAATTGCAATTCAATTAAATGGTTTAATCAAAGAGAGTTATGAAGTTTCATTACTCGATCTTAGCGGCAAAATTATTTCTAAGACAACTATTAAGCAAGGTAGTACCATCGCTTATTTCGATACAAAAACTATGTATGCTGGTACGTATTTTGTAAAAATATCCAATGGAATTAATAGCATTACTAAAACTGTATCAATCACTAAATAATATAAACAATGAAAAAAACGATATTCGCTTTTTTATTTTCTTTTAGCTTTATTTACTCAAAAGCACAATATAATAATATGTGGATACCAGATACATTATCTGGAACCACATTTAATTTGAATATCAAAGATACATTTAAACAAATCGTATCCTCAGGTCAGCAAACAATCACAGGAGGAATTAATGGAAATTTTTGGGGTCCAACATTATTTATTAATAAAGGTGACTTGGTTCACATGAATGTAAAAAATTATTTGAATGACACAACTACTTTACACTGGCATGGTATGCATTTGCCTGCTGTAATGGATGGTGGGCCTCACCAAACAATTCCACCTGGTACAACTTGGCAACCGTATTGGACGGTTACTAATAATGCAGCCACCTATTGGTATCATCCACATCTACATGAAATGACGGAAGAGCAAATTACAAAAGGTATTGGAGGCTTAATTATCGTAAGAGATGCAATAGAAAGTGCCTTGGCATTGCCACGTAAATATGGTGTTGATGATATTCCACTGGTTTTAACCGACAGAGATTTTTCAACAGCCAATCAATTTCAAGTGGTGCCTTATGGCGATAGTATGTTAACGAATGGTACATTACGAGCGCAATATTTAGTTCCTGCACAAGTTGTTCGTTTTAGAATTTTAAATGGAGCTATTGAACGTTCTTATAATTTAGGATTTAGTGATGGGAGAAGTTTTTCAGTGATTACTTCAGATGGAGGATTATTAAATGCACCTGTTGCAGTAACAAAGTATTTATTGCATGCTGGTGAACGTGTTGAAATTTTGGTAAATTGTACTGGGCAAAATGGAACATCTGTAGATTTGAAAGCCTATAACTCTTTATTGGCTGGCAATGTTGCAGGAGGTGAAAATTTTCCTAATGGCCCCTTCGCTAATGCTTTAGGAAAAATAGATTTTAATATTTTACATTTAGTTATAGGGGCGCAAACTGCTAATCCAATTTCAACTTTTCCTTCAACACTAACAACCAATATTTTATTAAATTCGGCTAATGCAAATATTACACGAAAACTAACAATGAGTGACAGTGCAGGAGTGCCTGGCATTTTAGGGCCTAATGCATTTATTTTAAATCATAAACTATTTAGTTTGAATGTAAATGATTATAATGTTCCTTTAAACAATACTGAAATTTGGGAGATTACCAATTCAACAGCATTTGGTCATCCATTTCATATTCACGATGTAGAATTTAATATTTTAGATGTCAATGGAGTTGCGCCATCAGCAGCACAGGCAGGGTGGAAGGATGTAGTATTTGTTCCTGGGAAAGTTGGTCCAAATGGAACTGCACAAGTAGTTCGTTTTATTGCAAAGTTTGATGATTTTGCTGATAGCTTACATCCATTTATGTTTCATTGTCACATTTCATTGCATGAAGATGAAGGCATGATGGGACAATTTATAGTTACTGATAAAGCAACAGCAATAAGTGATATTCAAAAAAATACACCCTTGTTTTCAGTGTATCCTAATCCTACTTCAGAAAAATTATTTGTAAAAATGGATAATAAAAATGCTACTGCTTATTATGTAAAAATATTAAATGCCCTTGGACGAACTATCTTAATGTTACCTCGTCCTGATTTGACTCAAGGTATTGATATTAGACAATATGCAAAAGGAGTTTATCATTTAGTTTTAACGGATGAAGAGTATAAGCAAACCGTTAGTAAAACATTTGTAATTGAATAAGTTTAATTAAATGAAAAATAGAACAATTCATTTTTTTATACTACTCATTTTTTCATTAATCATGTTTAGTTTTAAATCAAGTATCAATAAAATGCTACTTGATTTTTCTTTAAAAAATATAAATGGCAAAATTCTTTCTACAAGTAGTTATAAAAACACGAAAGGATTTATTATAGTTTTTACTTGCAACCATTGTCCATTTGCAAAATTATATTCCAAGCGCTTAAATGATTTGAATACTAAATATTCAAAATTAAATGTTCCTTTATTGGCCATTAATTCAATGGATTCATTGGTCTATGAAGAAGAAACTTTTGATCTAATGCAACAAAAAGCAAAAAAAGACAAATTTAATTTTCCTTATCTGCAAGATGGGAACCAAGTTATTGGAAAATTATTTGGAGCTGAACACACGCCAACAGCTTTTGTTATTTGGAAAGAAAAAAATCATTGGACCATAAAATATGTTGGTTCAATTGATGATAACGGTGAACATCCAGAAAAAGCAAAACCATTTATCGCCAACGCAGTCGATGAATTATTACTAAATAAAAATGTGACTGAATCATACACAGAATCATTCGGCTGCAGAATATTTTATAGAAAAAACTAAAGCATGCTAAAAAAATTAAGTCTATTATTCTGTGTATTTTGTTTAATATCAAAAGCACAAGCACAACGAAATACAATTTTGATTATTGCCGATGATTTAAGCCCCGATTATTTAGGCTTTTATGAAAATCATGTTGATACAGTTGATGTACCAAACATTCGAAAGCTGTTAGCCAAAGGAGTTCGTTTTAAAAATCTCATGAGTAATCCA
>JBIIJE010000088.1:0-11306 GCA_044234005.1 Chitinophagaceae bacterium
TTGAATTGTTGCTGAATGGATTCTTCATCTTTAATTCCAATAGCATTTCGCTCATTGGCATTCTGCAATTGTCTTCATCCTTTCGAAGCTTGTTTCCAAAGCTTGCTTTGGGGTTCATAACCCAGCTAGGCAGGTTTGTAACCCGTGCAATAATAGCAAAGATTGGTATATTTTAACACCGATGGCTAGCGCGACAAGACAATTCATCCGATAGAAGTATAAAGTAAAAATGTAATTAATGAAAAGCTAGTTTATTTAGACACTAATCCTATGGTGGAAGGAATTGTAGATAAAGCTGAAGAATATTTATATAGCAGTGCAAGAGATTATTATCATGATAAAAATTGCGGATTAATTGAAATTAAATTTATTACAGAATGATGCCGAAAAGAATACAGCCAACTAGATTCATCGGGACGCCAGCCATTGCGGTTATGTACGACTCGAACTAACGGCTAGCAGTCTTTTCAATCCGAGTCAATATTTTAAACATTAGAGAAACCAATTGTTTTCGCCAGAATGCACCTCCGACTGACAGGATTGCGTCTCCTGATAAACAGATTGATTCCCTTGAGAACCATGTTCAATCTGCTAATAGACAAATGGCTTCTCTTGGTAATCAAACCTAGTCTCTTGATTTTTAATTGCACTTTCCGGATTAAAAAATGCTCAAATTGAAAAGTAAGATACTTCCTTCCCAACTTGGTACTCTGTCGATATTTTCCATCTTGTACTTCTGTTTTTCGACTAGTAGGTCCTAAAAATTAATTGCAATCGATTACTCATTATTACCCAAGCATAAATTTTCAAACCTTTCTCTTTCTGATAAAAAATATTAGTGCAATTCCAAGTTTTTCAACTATTTTGGCTTTATGAAAATAAATTTTAAAGGCTTCTTTTTTATAGTCATCGTAATATCCTTCTTTTTTCAACAACAAGCATTTAGTTCTTCTGCTTTACGCAGCGATACACTCGATATTCGTAAAACGACCATCCATTTCACAGCTTTAGATTTTATAAGCAAACAAACATCAGCATTTTGCCTCTTGGATGTAAAAGTAAAAATGAATGGTGTGACTGAACTAGTATTTGATTTAGAAGGATTGATCGTGGATAGTGCGAAGGTGAACACTATTTCACAAACATTTACCCATACTTCGCCCGCACTGAAAATACAATTAAGTGCACCTATGCAAATGAATGACAGCGCAATCGTAGAAATTTTTTACCATGGTATTCCCATTGCAGATGCTACTTGGGGTGGTTTTTATTTTATGGGTAACTATGGGTTTCAAATGGGTGTCGGCTTCAATGCACAACCCCATTCTTTTGGTCGAACATGGCATCCATGCTTTGATAATTTTGTAGAAAGAAGTAGCTACGAATTTTATATTACCACAACCGATTCACACAAAGCGATATGTAATGGTTTATTCATCGATAGCATCATACACGGAAATAATACAATTACTTGGCATTGGAAGCTTGACGAAAACATACCAAGTTATTTATCATCAGTCGCTATTAGTAATTATGTGATGGTAAATCAAACGCTTACAGGTAATAATGGAAATACGCCAGCGGAAATTGCTTGCCAGCCTACACAAACCGCTCAAGTAAATGGTTCATTTGCTCATTTGCAAGAATCGTTTACCATGCTCGAAAATCGATTTGGAACTTATTCATGGCCTAAAGTGGGTTATACTTTAGTTCCTTTTAATGCGGGTGCTATGGAGCATGCTACAAATATTCATATTGGAAACCAGTTTATAAACGGAACGTTAGCATATGAAACGTTGGTCGCGCATGAGCTATCGCATCATTGGTGGGGCGATTTGGTAACATGCTCCACAGCGGGTGATATGTGGTTAAATGAAGGCTTCGCAAGCTATTCCGAATTGTTGCACCAAGAGTATACCTATGGCAGCGATGCGTATCAAACCGCTTTGCGAGATAATCATTTCAGTGTGATTAGTAATGCACATATTGATGATGATGGCTATAGAGCGGTTGCCAATATAGACAGCCTGTATACATACGGACCAACAGTTTATTTAAAAGGTGCAAGCGTAATTCATTCACTGAGATCTTATTTAGGCGATGCTGCTTTTTTTGGTGGAGCCACCGCTTTTTTAAATGCAAATAAATTTAAAGAAATAAACTCTTCGCAATTGAGAGATTATTTCACAAATTATAGCGGAAAAGATATGACCCCATTTTTTAATGATTGGATTTTTTCGCCTGGCTTCACCAATTTCTGTATCGATTCTACAACGGTAACACCTACAGGAAACGGATTCGATGTTTCGGTGTTTATTCGTCAACGCAAACATAAATCGAATGATTATTATGAGCAAGTTCCATTAGAAATTGGCTTTTACCAAAATATGCAAACGAAGCAAATGGTAACATTTAATGTTTCTGGCAGGTGTACACAACTCAAAACCACATTGTCATTTAACCCACAAATGATTCTCATTGATCCTGAGTATAAATTGACAGATGCAATCACAGAAGATTGGAAAACTGTTAATTCAATAGGTATTACAAATATGAATTATGCAAAATGTCGCTTACATGTAAAGTCAATTCCTAATGCAGGTGATTCGGCTTTAGTGAGAATAGAGCATCATTGGGTAGCAGCCGATAGATTTAAAAATTCAGCTAACGCAAATGGCTATGTATTGCACGATTCGAGATACTGGCATGTGGACGGAATTGATTTGAATAAAATAGAAGGTTGGTTGCAATTTCCCTACAACAAAGGACCCGTTAATCATTATTTAGATAGTACCTGGTTGAAGAACACAGAAGATAGCTTACAACTTTTTTGGCGTAGCGATACGAGAAGCGAATGGCTGGCTTTAAACGATAGCATAGTCGCTGGCAATTTAAATGATGGATTAGGTAATGTCTATTACAAACAAATTGTAGCAGGTGACTACTGTTTAGGTATTAAACGAAGTAATTATATAGATCCAATGAATACGGACGCTCCAAATGGACCTTGTAATCTTGTCAACAACTTACAATCAGCTTATGCATTGATTCATGATGATGTGAAGATTTTACCGAATCCGAACCATGGGAGTTTTCAAATTGAATTGCCCTTGGAGGCTAAAGAATGGCATTTCGAATTATTTGATTTGAATGGTCGAAGCATAAAATTTAATTACCAGAAACGAAATTTGAAGTTGTATTCCCTTGCCATCAATGATGTTGTGCCGGGTCTTTATGTACTAAAAATAAGCAATACTGCTTTAAATAGATTTTCTACCCATAAAATTTCCATTACTCAATAATTGCTTCAATGGGTAAATAGGGCTAGTTGAATTTCACTTTATCAAGTTATTATTATTTTCTGAATAAAATATATGCTTGCTAATTTGCTCAAATAAGAAAACTTTTTACCTTTCATGTCTTATATGAAGAGTACGAAAGAAATAAAAGCATTGTTTCATTTATTGGATGATCCTGATAGGGAAATTTTTGATACAGTATCTGAAAAAATTGTCCATTATGGTAAAGCAATTATACCTAATTTGGAAGAGCTTTGGGAAAGTACCAATAATAATGAAGTTCAAGAGCGCATTGAAAATATTATTCACAAATTAAATTTTAGTGAAACTGAACAAAGTTTTGCTAAATGGTTCACTGCGGATAAACCCAACTTACTAGATGGCGCTATCTTATTGAGTCGTTTTCGATATGCGGAGGTACAAGAAGACGAATTACGTAAAGTGATTAAATCATTGTATCAAAGTTGCTGGTTAGAAATTAGTAATTACCTCACACCCTTAGAGCAAATCAATGTCATAAATAGTATTATTTATAGCATGTACAAATTTTTTGGTCAAGATTTAGATGCCAACAAACCCAATCATTATTTTATCAATGATGTAGCAGAAACCCGCATGGGCAATAGTTATTCAATTGGCTTAATATATCAGTACTTGTGCGAATTATTGGATATCCCAGTCTTTGCTATTCAATTGCCTCGTCAATACCTCTTGGCATATTTCGATACAGCTTATAATTTTTTCGATACACACAAAGCGCCTTCATTGAGAATACAATTTTATATTGATCCGAATGATGGTACTATTTTTACACAGAATGATGTGGATGTGTATCTGAAAAAGTATGAATTGTCCACCGATGAATTTACATACCAACCTCTCGAAGCAAAAGATATTATTGTCATACAAATGGAAGCGCTCATCACCTTGTACGAGCAGTTAGGTGATGATGATGCAGTGAAAGATCTCAATAAGTTATTGCAAATCAGAAATCTTTGATTTTATGCAGTTTAACTTCACTGAAATATATTCCACTTATACCAATAAATAATTAATCGAAATTTTATTTAACGCGAAGGACTACAATTCCGCTGCATTAATGTCAGCTCGTGATATATTAATATCGAGAAATATAGATGAAGCTGATATCCATACTGAAATTGAAAAATTGAAGAAAAATCTTGAAATCATTAAAAGTGAAAAATATGATGATGACAATCTATCCTCAAAAGAAGAAACAATTTTAGCAGAAACGCAAAAAGCTAATCAGATTATAAAATGGATAAGCATCATTTACGGCTTAAGTTCTATTTATATGTTCTTGCTTTTTTTGTTCTTTATTCATCGAATCGACAGGTTTTAACGCAACTGAATGGAGTAAAGTCATACAATACATATGCATGACATTTATTCCGATAATAAGTGTTTATCTATTTTTTAAGAGAAAAAAAATGGGATGGATGCTTCTAACTGCAACACTTACATTCTTATTGTTTCAAAAATTGGTCTCTTTGTGTTTGCTCCTTCAAGTATTTTATATCAACCCTATTTATGTTCTCACAAATATTTTTCCGTTTTTAATAAATATCGCCATCGGTACATTAAACTTAGTTTTTTATGGGGTTCCGCTTTTATTTATTTTAAAAACTTATATTCAAATAGAATATTGTACAACAAAACAGCTACTTCTTATCAGTCTATTAGTACCAATCGCTATTTATTCAGCTTACTTTTCATCATTTCATCTATTTTCAAAACTTAGGATGCTTGGTAAGAGTGTCCAATCTATCCCAATTAAATGGCTCATAATGCAGGAAAAAATTTGATTTTCTAATTATTTCATATACTTGCAACTTTCTTAATAGAGAATTTGAGCGCATGGCAAAAAATTTATTGATAGTAGAAAGTCCGGCGAAAGCCAAAACCATTGAAAAAATTCTAGGTAGTGATTTTCAGGTAAAATCCTGCTTTGGACATATCCGTGACCTTGAAAAAGGAGATATGGGTATCGATGTAAAAAATAATTTCAAACCCACATACAAAGTATCTGATGATAAATTGAAGGTTGTTTCGGAACTGAAACAATTGGCAAAAAAGTCAGAAGAAATTTGGCTAGCTTCGGATGAAGATCGTGAAGGTGAGGCAATATCATGGCATCTTTGTGAAGTATTAGGACTTGACCCGCAAAAAACGAAACGTATTGTATTTCACGAAATTACAAAGCCTGCCATTCAAAAAGCAGTTGCCAATCCACGTTTAGTAAATATGAATTTGGTGAATGCACAACAAGCTCGACGTGTTTTGGACCGAATTGTAGGTTTCGAACTTTCTCCTGTTTTATGGCGCAAAATTAGCAGAAGTAATTCTTTATCGGCAGGCCGTGTGCAATCAGTGGCGGTGCGTTTAATTGTGGATCGCGAGCGAGAAATAATCAATCATAAAGTTGAAAGTCAATATAAAATAGAAGCTCAGTTTAACGCCAAAGATATTCACCAAAGAGATGTTTCATTTAAAGCTGAATATACATCAAAAGTTTCCAATCAGGCAGATGCGCGAACATTTCTTGAAAAATGTATTGGTGCAAACTACACAGTTCAGGATATTCAAGTAAAACCGGCAAAAAAGTCTCCTTCGGCTCCATTTACCACATCGACCTTACAACAGGAAGCAAGCCGAAAGTTAGGATACTCAGTTTCAAGAACTATGCAAGTTGCGCAAAGATTGTATGAGGCTGGACATATTACCTATATGAGAACTGATGCCGTGAATTTGTCGCAAACCGCCATGGATTCCATTCGGCAAGAAATTCAAACGAGTTTTGGTGATAAATATCATCAACCTCGTGCATTTAAGAATAAAAATGAGAATGCCCAAGAAGCTCATGAAGCGATTCGTCCAACTAATATGAATAAGCAATTCATCGATGATCCGGATTGGAATCGATTATATGAATTGATTTGGAAACGAACTATGGCTTCGCAAATGGCAGATGCTGAATTGGAAAAAACAGTCGCGAAAATCAATATTTCAACGCAACCTGAAAAATTAACAGCAAGTGGTGAAGTATTAAAATTTGATGGCTTTTTGAAACTTTATATGGAAAGCAAGGACGAAGATGAAAACGAGGATGAAGATGCAGAAGGAATGTTACCTTTGTTAAGTATCAATCAAAGTTTGGATATGCAAGTGATGCAAGCCGTGCAACGCTTCAATCGCCCGCAACCAAGATACACGGAGGCATCACTTGTTAAAAAATTAGAAGAATTAGGCATTGGTCGTCCTTCTACCTATGCGCCTACAATCACTACCATTCAAAACAGAAATTACGTTGTTAAAAAAGACAAGGACGGCATAAGAAGAAGTTATGAAGTCATCAAGCTACAGGGCAGTGAAATCAGTGCAAGCATGGCTGAAGAAAATACAGGTGCTGAAAAGAGTAAGATGTTTCCTACTGATTTGGGTATGGTAGTTACTGATTTTCTCAAGCAACATTTTGCGCAAGTAATGGATTATAAATTCACAGCCAAAATTGAAAGTGAATTTGATGAAATAGCCAATGGCAAATTGGAATGGAGTAAAATGCTTGAAACTTTCTATGGCCCTTTTCATGAATTGGTAAATACTACCATGGATACAGCAGAACGTGCAAGTGGTGAGCGCGAATTGGGAATAGATCCAGTTAGCGGCAAGCGAGTTATTGCTCGAATCGGTCGTTTTGGTCCCATGATACAAATAGGGAATACAGATGCCGACGAAAAACCAAGGTTTGCAACATTGCGCAGTACCCAAAGTATTGAAACCATTACATTTGAAGAAGCTTTGGAATTATTTAAGCTTCCATTAACGCTGGGTGTACACGAAGGTTTAGAGGTGCAAGTGAATATTGGAAGATTTGGTCCTTATGTGAAATGGGGAGAATCATTTATTTCGTTACCTAAAGGTGAAGAACCATTGAATGTAAGCATCGAGAGAGCCATTGAGGTTATTAATGCGAAGCAGATCGAAGATGCGCCTATTGCTATGTACGATGATAAACCAGTTACCAAAGGCAAAGGTCGATTTGGTCCATTTATCAAATGGGATGGACTTTTTATCAATATACCACGTGCTTATAATTTTGATACCATTGATGAAAAAGGTTGTCATGATCTTATAGAAAAGAAATTAGAGAAAGAAGCAAATCGCTATATTTTGAATTTTTCAGAAGAAAAAATTTCTGTGGAAAACGGACGGTGGGGACCCTTTATTAAGTATAATAAAAAGATGTACAAACTCATCAAGGCAGAAGGCGGCAAGTTTACAAGTGAAGAAGCTTCAACATTAACAATTGATGAAGTTAAAAAAATGATTGAAACCCAAGATCCAAAAGCTTTTGCAAAAAAGGCTACCTCGAAAAAATCAGTTACGAAAAAAGTTGTTGTAAAAAGTGCAGCATCAAAAAAAGCAGCGCCGAAGAAATTGGCTACAAAAAAAGTTTAGGTTTTCATGAATTACTACGACGAAACAGATGATGAAAGCAAAGCCACAACTGGATTTCGGGCGTCTATGGATTTGTTCATGGGAATTATGTATGTACTTATTAGTGGATTTTGTTTATTGAGGCCTGGATATATGAAGCAATTTGGTAATCTTTCAGATAGCTTCATTTATATTATTTGTGGTCTTTTTCTACTCTACGGTGTTTTCCGAGTTTATCGTGGTTGGCAGAACTTTGCGAAAGCTTTTTTAAATAAAAGAGATCGAGGTCGTAAATAAAATTTACTCGATTATGTCAATTTGAGCTAAGGCTTTTTCAGTTTGTGCTGGAAATAATTGATACAAGATGTAAACGATTACATTCACTAAAAGGAAACTGACAATAGTTACCTTTAAAAAAATAACTAAAGAAGCCCAATCATTCTGGGCAATGTTCTTGTTGAATAGCACTAAATCAATCGCAGCAATGAACAATGAGATAATTAAACTACACATCAAGTAATAACGAATTTTCATTTTCATAATTATTAATTTATTTGGTTGGTTCAAAATGGATAAATACTAATTGTTTAATAAATACCACTTTTGTTCCAATGACTTTCTTATACCATTTTGACATTATTTTTATCTTTTACATTTCGCTTGAAGAAAATGGTAAATGCCGATGGATACAAATGTTTAGATTAAATTGAGGAACGAAATTTTAATCTGTTACATTTCTCTAATCGGTAATATAAATGTTTAGAAGTTGGAAACTATTGTGTTTGTTAGTAAGAATTAGCCATCTTTTATCTTTAACAAACGTGCTTTTATCTCTATTGTTGATGTGGCATACAATCAATTCTCAATATTCCACACACCGCAAATAATTACAATATTTATTGGTATTAATTATATGTCTTCATACATATTTATTCTTACTCTTTGATGCCGATATTCGAAATAAAGAATTTTATCATTTCAAAAATTAAAATTCATCAAATACAATGAATGTTATAATTTAGCAACCACTCAGAAATAATACGATTTTCATGAAAGATTTCTCCTTTGTAACGCATTCACACCCTTCTTATGTAGAAGAAATTTATAACGATTTTGTAAAAGATTCAAGTCAGGTCGATCCTGAATGGAAAAAATTCTTTGAAGGATACGACTTTGCGGTTTTACATGCGAAGTCGCATGCCAACACGAATGGCAAATCAACGGAAGTCTTGCATGCACCTACGCTACCTTTTGCTGAATCGGATACGAATATTTTAAAAGAGTTCGGTGTTTATCAGCTAATTCGGGCTTATCGTAAGCGTGGACATCTGGTGAGTAATACAAATCCTATCCGTAAACGAAAAGATAGAAATGCCCATTTGGAGTTATCTCATTTCGGTTTGAGTGAGGCTGATTTGCAAACTAAATTTGACGCAGGAAAATATTTTGGATTAGGCAGAACCTCATTGGCTGAAATAGTTTCTCACTTGCAGCAAATTTATACCTCGACAGTGGGAATCGAGTACACTTATATAAACAATGAAGAAGTCTGTAAATGGGTTGAGCAAGAGTTTGAAAAAGTGATGCTAGAGGATTTATCTTTAGTTAAGAAAAAAAGAATACTTGAAAAGCTAAATCAAGGTGTGATTTTCGAAAAATTTTTACATACCAAATTCATTGGACAGAAGCGTTTTTCATTGGAAGGAGGAGAAAGTACGATTGCAGCGCTCGATGCAATAATTTCAGAGGCAGCCGATCATGATGTCCAAGAAGTGGTTATAGGTATGGCACATAGAGGTAGACTAAATATTTTAGCTAGTATTTTAGGTAAAACCTACGAGCAAATTTTTACCGAATTTGAAGGCAATGCTCCCACAGATAGCACAATGGGAAGTGGTGATGTAAAATATCATCTTGGATTTAAAAGTGATGTAACCACTTTACATGATAAACATATCAATTTGCAATTAACACCCAATCCATCTCACTTAGAGGCTGTAAACCCACTCGTTGAAGGGTTTGCACGCGCTAAGGCAGATGCATTATACAAGAGCGATTTCGATAAAATATTACCAATTCTTATTCATGGTGATGCTTCTGTAGCCGGACAAGGTATTGTATATGAAGTATTGCAAATGAGTAATTTGAGAGGTTATTATACAGGCGGCACCATTCATTTCGTCATTAATAATCAAATAGGATTTACGACTAATTTTGATGATGCGAGAAGTGCAGATTATTGTACGAGCATAGCAAGTATGATTCAAGCGCCTGTTTTTCATGTCAATGGCGATGATCCAGAAGCTGTTGTGAAGGTTTCGGAATTGGCATTAAGATTTCGTCAAAAATTTAATCGCGACGTTTTTATTGATATGGTGTGCTATCGACGACATGGGCACAACGAAGGCGATGATCCGAAATTTACACAACCCGAATTATACTCATTAATCGATAAGCACCCTAATCCACGAGAGATTTACGCCAATTTGCTCAAACAGCGTGGCGACGTGGATGAAGCATTGTCAACTGAAATGGAAAAAGTATTTTGGTCTGATTTGCAAGATAGATTAGATGAGGTAAAACAGAAGCCACTACCCTATAATCGACAAGAGCCTGAGTTAGCTTGGGCGGCGTTGAGAAGCGCAACAGATGATGATTTTAAATCTTCACCTGAAACTAAAGTGAGTAGAGAAATTTTGGATGATGCGTTTAATGCACTCATGACTTTACCACCAGATTTTACACCCCTTAAAAAGGTACAAAAGATAATTGATGAGAAAATAAAATTGCTGCAAACAAATCAAGAAATAGATTGGGCTACAGGAGAATTATTAGCTTATGCAACTTTACTTGCAGAAGGCAATGATGTGCGAATGAGTGGACAAGATGTTGAACGAGGTACTTTTTCTCATAGGCATGCCGTGATATATGATGAGAAGACTAATGCGAGGCATAATCGTTTGAATTTTATTTCTGAAACACAATCTCCTTTTCGAATTTATAATTCCTTATTGAGTGAATATGGCGTACTGGGGTTTGAATATGGCTATGCGATGGCTAATCCTAATTCTTTGGTAATTTGGGAAGCCCAATTTGGCGATTTTTGCAATGGAGCTCAAACAATTATTGATCAGTTTTTGGCAAGTGCTGAAACGAAATGGGGCAAGATGAATGGCTTGGTAATGCTATTGCCTCATGGCTATGAAGGTCAAGGTCCAGAGCATTCAAGTGCCAGAATGGAGAGATTTTTACAGCTTTGTGCAGAGAATAATATGATTATTACAAATTGTACCACATCCGCAAGTTACTTTCATGCGTTGCGTCGTCAATTGAAATTTGAGTTTAGAAAACCAATGATTAATTTTTCGCCAAAAGCCAATTTACGTTTGAACAAAGCTTTTAGTAAAGTGGAAGAATTTACTGAAGGAAAGTTTCTCGAACTCATAGATGATGCTACAATTTTAGATGGGAAAATTATTAAGCGTGTATTAATCTGCTCTGGTAAAATATACTTCGATTTGCTAGAGTATAAAACAAATAATCAGCGAA
>JBIIJE010000180.1:0-2909 GCA_044234005.1 Chitinophagaceae bacterium
CAAGGAAAGGCTTCACAGACTTGCTTTTTATCCCTTATTATTTTCACATGGTGCTCTTTAGCTATATCCTTTAATGGTGTATAACATCTTCGTGCATCTGTCATAACAGTGGCGCTTGAGGCAGAAACGATTCAAATAAACATATTTTCCAACAACGAAAAATTAGTAAAAATATTGACAACCCCCAACTTTTGGGGTTGAGCCATGATAAGCTTACAAAAAAAATTATAAAAGAAAGTCAAACTTGCAAATTTCAGCTAAAACTAGTCCATAGCCAACTTGTACATGTCCAGCTATATTTATTCAATTCTAATTTATCTACGGTAATAAATTAGTATAGATAAAAAAGTTAATACCTGATTTATTGTAAGCCAAAAAAGGATCGCTGTTGAGTAATAATGATTTTCGTACACCAAAACTTATTGGTAATAAGTTTAAGATAGTGTTATCAAAAATAAATTCCACACCTGCCGAATTATAAACGGTAGATTTGTTTAGTTTTATATTTTCACCCACACCATAGTCATAAAAAATGTTAGCTCTAACACGTTTAAAATATGTAATTCCTACAAAACCTTTGTCAGGATATAGTAATGGCAACTGATACTCAGCTTTTATTAGTTTAAATTCATCATTTACAGGAGTTATAAACCCTCTTGGATATTCGAACACATCGACATATTGGTACAAATTTGTAAGTGACTCTTTTTGATGCGCCGCAGTTACTGTTACATTATGATTTTTAAAAAATCCCGGCAAGAATAATCTTACATTTCCTTCCATTTTTTCTGAACTTACAGTATTAAAATCGGCTTGATAGTTTACGTTTACTTCAAAACCAAGTCTTGTGCCAACATTTTGGTAGGCTTTCCTTCTTTTAGAACTAAATAAAAACCCCAATTGAGTACTACTAAAATTATTATTTGCAATAGACTCCCCTTCTGCTTTAATTTCCTTAAGATTGTTATGATAAATACCTATTTGGGGTAAAAATTTTGTGTTAAAATTGCCTTTTATCCACGACAATGGAATAGCTATTTCTGCCCCAAATTTTGTTTCTGAAAAATTCTGACTAGTAAAGTTATTTGCTGTTGAATAATACTCAGTTTCTCTTTTAGCTTGCTGTGCAATTAAAGATAATTGGGGATAATATCTTGCAAGCACAAATTTGCTATTGTATGATACAGCATTGCTTTCGTTTCGGTTTATATTACTTCCGAAATTTATACTTAGATCTTGTAATAAATTTATCATAGTAATATTTAATCCGGGGTTTGAAAGAGAAGGGCTAATATTCCAACTATGCAATTTCAGCCCTCTAAAGAGTCCATTGTATGATTTTGATTTATAATTGTTTGAATAATTATTATCTAAAATATTGCCTCCTTCGCTTTTGTTGGCTATTGTTTTATACATATCCATTTCAGAAGGCTCTGTGATTTTAATGGTTATGTTTTCACTGTTTGAAATTAAACTTTGTTTTGAAATTATGTAGCCCATATCTGTAAATTCTGAAAAAATAATTTCATTGTTGTTGTTGATTATAGGGTCAAATGCCCCAATTGGAACTGAGGTAATCTGAAAAATTTTCTTCGAGCCCTCAAGATCAGTATAGAATATATTGTCTATACCTGTAAATCCAGCATTAAAATAAACTTTGTCGTCTTTGATACTTGGTGCATCCAAAGTATGGCTTGTCCAATCTGTTAATTCAAGGATTTCTTCATTCTTAATATTTAACCTAATTAATGCCAATTTGCTATTGTGTTTGGCAATGGTTACAATGGAATTTCCATCGTTGCTCCAATTCACCCTAGAAAGAAAATAATTAAGTGGTGTTGTTATTTTTTCAATTATATCCCCATTAGAAATATCTAAAATGTGAATTTCATTTTGTTGCTCAGTGGTTATGAAAATAGATGCAATTAATTTCCCGTCTGGCGAAATACTTGGAGAAAAATACCTTTGTTTTTTGGTTAAGTATGACTTTTTTTGAGTATTCATATCATAAACTGTAATGTTGTTATACGTCTTGTTTGCTCTTCTGCTATTTACCGCAGTCTCTGTCCATACCAACTTACCTTTACTATGTTGCAAATAGTCATCATTATTATAACCAATGGTAGTTATTTTTTTTTCCAACCCATTACTCAACAGAACTATTTCGTCTGTTGATTTGTAACTATTTTTTCGAGCTACAATATCCCCATTTTCTAAGATACAAGGAAATCTATAATTTGTAAAAGTAGTTTTGTTTTTTTGTATTATAGGTGTGCTTGTAGGCTTAATTTCGCTTATTTGGTTTTTAAAATCTATTTTTTTTTCTGCCCAAGCATGTTCATATAATTTTTTTGTAGAATACCCAGTTTCTCTTTTTAATGAGTTCGAAAATGGATACATTAAATCTTTATATGAAGCGGCGCCTTTAAGAATATTTGCTGTAATATCATTCCCTTTTTCATTTCTTAACTTGGTAAGCATCATATAACCTAAGCGATATTTGTCAGGCATCATATTTTTATAAGAGCCATTTCTATTCTGTAAATAATTATAGTTTCTATTAGTATAAGCTAAGGCTCTTTGTTCCATTGTAAAAAACGGTGATCGTCCCCTTCCAGAAGGAGTTAGGGCTGTTTCTATAATTACTGCGTCACCTTCAAAATACCAGTCGGGAATGCTAACTGCATTAAGAATTGACCACAAAGTTTCGCCTTGCAAATAATAACCAAGTTTTGTAAGCCCTGTTAACGAATTCATAAATTGAAGGGCGTGCCTGTACTCGTGTATAGTTAATATATCTAACCAATCAACAGTGCCTATAAGAAGATTATTAGAAGGTGGTGTGGCATAAAATTCACTTCTAAAAGGAGCAAGAGCAACATATCCATTTGGATTGGTAGTTTGGTTTT
>JBIIJE010000089.1:0-11269 GCA_044234005.1 Chitinophagaceae bacterium
GCATCGGGCATATACATCATAGGTAAATACGTATTTTCTGAAAGGAAACATTGATAATCTTGATCGCGCAAAGCTTCGATATACATTTCAATCGCATAATCGGTGGTACCACCACCAGGAGCTGATTTATAGCTAATCAAACCCGGGTAACGCAAACTGCGAACATCGACACCAAAATGTTTATGATAATACTCACACCAGCGCTCACCTGCGAATTTACTGATACCATATACAGTTGTTGGCTCTATGATAGTATGTTGTGGCGTATCCTTTCGTGGGGATGTTGGTCCGAAAACGGCAATAGAACTTGGCCAATAAATTTTACTAAGCTTTTCCTCCTTCGCAATTTCGAGAACATTTAACAGACTTTGCATGTTGATATGCCACGCTAAAGAAGGATTCTTTTCTCCTGTTGCAGAAAGTATGGCAGCTAACAAATACACTTGGGTTATATTATGTCGTATGATTAGAACATGCAACATTTCTTTGTTCATCACATCGCAGCTTACATAAGGTCCTGTTCCCTTCAGCAATTCATGCTCATCTCGCAAGTCGCTAGCAATGACATTATTTTCTCCGTGTATTCTTCTCAACTCTGCAGTAAGCTCAACGCCTATTTGTCCGCAGGCGCCTATTACTAAAATTCTTTCTTTAACAATATTCATCTTTACAAATTTGAATGGCAAATGTAATTAAAGAAGATGAAAAATGAGAGCTAGGATGAAGGATCTCAGATGTCGAATAGAAGCTAGTTTTAGACCTTGAAATTGAAAATTAGAATTTCGAATTTTAAGTAATACTTCTAAAATAAGTATATCGCAATACCAATTCTAACATGATACAAAACAATGCAAGAAATGCGTAAGGAAAAAATAGCTCTGAATATCTTTTATAACTATTTATTTCAATTTTCGTCTTCTCTAATTTATCGATGTCTTTATAAATTCGATTCAATGAATTGTTATTCGTAGCCCTAAAATATTTACCTCCAGTTTCGCGTGAAATCCTTTGCATCAATGCTTCATCAATTTGCACTGGCATTTGCTGTATCGAAGTTTGTCCAAATTGATCTTTTACTGGATAAGGCGCTGAACCTTCACTACCAACACCAATTGTATAAACACGTATTTTATAAGCCTTAGCGATTTCTAAAGCAGTTATTGGATCAATCAAACCAGAATTATTTACACCATCCGTTAAAAGAATAATGACTTTAGTTTTTGTTTTACTATTTCGTAATCTTTCCACTGCAGTAGCCAAGCCCATTCCAATCGCAGTGCCATCTTCTAGCAATCCGCTTTTTACATTTAGAAGCTGTTCTTTTAATACATTTTGATCTGTAGTTAAGGGACATTGGGTAAAGCTTTCTCCTGAAAAAATAACTAATCCAATTCTATCAGTGGGTCGGTTCTCAATAAATTCTTGCGCAACTTTCTTTGCAGCTTCTATTCGATTAGGTTTAAAATCTTGCGCTAGCATACTCCCCGAGATATCCATACTCATTACAATATCCAAGCCCTCACTATTGATTGATTCATTTACTTTACTATTCTGCGGACGAGCCAGGGCTATGGTTAAAAACAAAAATGATAAAAGACGCAAAATATTAAGCACTCCTTTATATTTCACTTTGAGTGGCATAGCTAAATTACTGATATCTTTCAAGGTAGAAAGTATCATTGTACTTTGCTTTTTCTGCTTTTGTGTGTAATACCAAAATAATAAAAATGGAATAACTAGCAGTAATAAAAAAAACTGCGGGTGAGCAAAGGTGATATGTTTGAAATCGAAATATTTACTCATGTTGATTAACTCGAGGGATTCTCAATGGGTTTAATACGTTTATAAGATTCCAAAATAAATTCTTCCGCTAAAACTAAACTTTGCTCATGTTCATCAAGTGTGGGTTTGCTTTTGGCGAATTTCACCATATCAGCTACCTCGAAAATAGTTCGTAAAGGTTGTCTTGAAGTTGCAAGTGCTTTGATTCGCTTAACTTGTTGAATAATTTCAGATGATGTTTTATCCAGACAATCTAAACCAAATTGTTCTTCCAAATAATTACGTACCACATCAGTAAGTTGTGTATGATACAATTTTTCCTGCTCTTGTTGCCATAATGCATCTTGTTTAATTTGTTGTAAGGCTCGTAATGCTTTTTCATGAGGCAGTAATACAATTTCTGGCTCTTTAAATTCTGGCTTTTTATTTTTCTCTCGAATAGTCTTTACGAAATACCAAATTAGGAAAGCTAATACCAAGCAGACTAAAACGCCAATTCCAATATACATTGCCCATATATACCAAGGCATTTTTGCACTTCGTATAGACATGATGGGTTTGAAAGGTTTGGCTGTGTCTACCGCAACTGTGTTCACACTTATCAAAATAGAATCTGAAAAATATGAACTCGGCTCACCTCCTATCAAATCTTGAATTTCAAATTGAAAAGAAGGTATCAACCATTGCCCAGAATCGAAATTTGTAACTTGTATTTTTTGCTGAAAAGTATTTTCGTCACGACCCATCAAAGTATCAACTTTACCCCGTTCAACCACTTCAAAATGATTAAAGCTATCCATTACAAGTGGAAATTGAACTCTGTACTTTTGAGGATTGTAGGTTGCCGATAAGTTTAAGTTAATTTGATCTCCGATAATTATGTTTGTTGAATCAACATTTACACTAATCTTTACATTTTGAGCAAACGAATAATTTGAACAAAACAAGAAGCTAGCAAAAAGTATCGCAAACCTTAAAGTATTAATTATAATTTTACTATGGAATTTGTTTATCATTTACTTTCTTGTCTTAAAAAATTGTTGTAGTTTTTTAATGTAATCGTCGTCGGTTTGCAAAGGCACGAAAGCAGCACCTGATTTTAGAAAAATATTTTTTGTTTCAGTTTCTCTTTGTTGAAATTGATAGGTATAAAGCTTTCTAAATTTTTCGCTCGAGGTATCGATCCATTTTTCCAAACCACTCTCTGCATCAATTACTTTTACAATACCAATGTCTGGCAATTCTTTATCGCGTTTGTCAAAAACATGCATGCCTATTATATCGTGACGCTTAGCGGCTACTTGTAACGCATCTTGATAGCTAGCACTTATAAAATCAGATAGCAAAAATGCAATCGTTCTTTTCTTCATTATATTATTCAAAAACTTCAACGCTTCTCCTAAATTTGTTTGCGCATTGTGATGTGGCTCCATGGTGAGCAACTCGCGAATAATAAAAAGTATGTGCGACTTGCCTTTTTTAGGAGTAATATATCTTTCAACCTTATCGCTAAAAAAAATTACCCCTACTTTGTCGTTATTAGAAATAGCGCTGAAAGAAAGTACTCCACAAAGTTCAGTAATTAAATCACGTTTAGTTTGCTTAGTGGTTCCGAATAATGAACTTGCACTAATATCAACTAATAACATAAGTGTTAGTTCCCGCTCTTCTTCAAATACTTTGATATAAGGTGTACTTGAGCGAGCTGTAACATTCCAATCGATACTTCTAATATCATCCCCAAAAGCATACTCACGAACTTCACTAAAACTCATACCCCTGCCCTTGAATGCACTATGATACTCACCACTGAAAATGTGATTTGTTAAACCCTTGGTTTTGATTTCAATCTTTCGAACTTTCTTTATTATTTCAGTTGTATTCATGCTCAAAATTTATTGCTCTATTACTTGCATTGATGCTGCATACTTGCAAAGCCTAATGTAGCACATCGAATGATCTAAGGCACTTCAACAGCATTCAAAATTTCATTGACTATCATTTCACTTGTCATATTTTCCGCTTCCGCCTCGTAAGTAAGCCCTACCCGATGCCTCATAACA
Organism: Chitinophagaceae bacterium; assembly: GCA_044234005.1. Lineage (GTDB taxonomy): Bacteria > Bacteroidota > Bacteroidia > Chitinophagales > Chitinophagaceae > OLB11. The sequence goes on from JBIIJE010000089.1 coordinate 3,846, forward strand.
TCCATGCATACAGCCCGCACATCTTCAGGAATTACATAACCTCTGCGTTTAATAAAGGCATAGGCTTTTGATGCTAATGCCAAATTGATACTTGCACGAGGCGAAGCTCCATAAGCAATTAAAGGTTTTAGTTTTGCTAATTTGAAATTCTCGGGTTGACGAGTTGCAAAAACTATGTCAAGTATGTACTTCTCAATTTTTTCATCCATATATACCTCACGAACCAAATTTCTAGCTTCCAAAATTTCATGTGGAGATACTACAGGCTTAATCGTTGGATACCCACCCGGATTCATATTTTGACGGATGATAATTCTCTCCTCCTCTTGTTGCGGATAACCCACCACGATCTTCAACATAAAACGATCTACCTGCGCTTCGGGTAAAGGATAAGTACCTTCTTGTTCAATTGGATTTTGAGTTGCTAAAACCAAAAAAGGTTCTTCCAGCCTGAATGTATTTTCACCTAGCGTAATTTGCTTTTCTTGCATAGCTTCTAATAAGGCGCTTTGTACTTTGGCAGGTGCACGATTTATTTCATCAGCTAGAATGAAATTCGCAAAAATGGGTCCTTTACGAACTTGAAACTCATTTTTTTGTTGGTTGTAAATCATAGTACCTACAATATCGGCAGGCAATAAATCAGGCGTAAACTGAATTCTCGCGAACTTACCATCAATCGCGTTGGAAAGAGAGCGAATTGCCAAGGTTTTTGCCAAACCAGGTACACCTTCTAAAAGCACATGACCTTGTGCTAATAATCCAATAAGAAGGCGCTCAAGCATATACTTTTGACCAATGATTGCCTTATTAAGCTCCAAATTGAGTATTTCAATAAACGCAGATTTCTGATTTATTTTCTCATTTAAAATTCTAATATCGTTCGATCCAGTATCCATATATGTTATTTTAGGTGTCGCAAATTTAATTCAGCAAACATGAAAAAAATCGTTAATTTTTTTAAAAAAATAAGAACTCATACACATATAAAAATGCTTGAAACAATTGCTAATATTCAATTTTAATTAAAATTATGTTGCATTTAGGAAAATACTTTACTTTTGCAGCGTGATAAAAATAATGAAAAATATAGTGGCTTATTTCTGTATGCTCATTATGGTGTTCTATTCTATTCCAAAAGATTTAGTTCACTCATTTATGAATCACAATGATGCGATTCATTATTGCCTAGATTCGAAAGGCGATACTGAAAATATAAGTACTCAAAAATCACATTGTGCTTTCTTGCATATTGACCAACTCGCTCATTTTTCGGATGAACATCAACTTTCTGTATTTTTTGAAACAGTATTCTTTCCAGAAAGGATAGCCAAGTTGAATCATTTTCCAACTCCATTTATTTCTAAAAGGGAAATAGCGAAATCTCTGAGAGGACCACCTGCAGATTTTTCAGCAGTACAAATCTAATTTTTTCATACTGCCTTGAGGCTGCCACTCGTAGGTGCTTGTCTTGCACACCTATTTGTAACGCCTAGCTTTCCAATCCTTAGTATTTATTCAACATTTACATTTCAATTATTTTGAAATTTAACTATATAATACTCATATTGTTATTCAAGCTCGTCTTCTCAAATTTATTTGTAAGAGGACAGCAAACGAATTGCCCGACACTTCAGGGCAAAGTAATTGAATTAGGTACCGGAAAAGCCATTCAAGAGGCAGTAGTATTTTTACCTGGCTTGAATCGCGGCACAAGAACTGATTCGAACGGTTATTTCGAAATCAAAAATGTTTGTACAACCAATACTGAACTACGTATTCAACATTTAAATCATTCGGCGTTTACAGAACAGGTTAGTTTACAAGTAGGCAATAATTTTAAAACCTATTATTTAGCTTGCCATCATGATACTTTCCATGAAGTCACCATTAAGCAATCACGCATACATTGGGAAGATGTAATTGTAAGTAATACGCTGCAAGGCGAAGAACTTAGCTTACAACAAGGTAGTTCATTAGGAAAAATGTTAGAAAAAATACCAGGTGTCACTAACTTAAATACAGGTAATACAATTAGCAAGCCCGTAATTAGAGGTCTTCATAGCAATCGTGTAATCATATTAAATAATGGAATCAGACAAGAAGGGCAACAATGGGGCAGCGAACACGCACCGGAAATAGATCCGAACATTGCAAAAAGTATTGAAGTAATAAAAGGTTCACAAAGCTTACGATATGGAAGCGATATAATTGGCGGGCTGATTCTAATTAAACCCGCTAGCTTATTTAATATACAATCTGAAAATGGAGAAATTAACTTACAAAGTAACTCGAATGGTGGCATGTTAGCACTTGGTGGAATTTGGCAAGGCAATATTTCAAAGGTAAAAGGATTGACTTATCGCGTGCAAGGCGCATTTAAAAAAGGCGGTAATGGGGCAACACCCACTTATTACTTAAATAATACGGGTGTTGACGAAAAAAACTATTCGATTGGTATAGGTTATGATAGAAAAAAATGGCAAACGGACTTCTTTTATAGTTCCTTCAGTACACAAATTGGTATTTATGCAGGTTCGCATATTGGGAACTTAACAGATTTATATAGAGCTTTTGAAAATGAAAGACCCTCAGAAAAAGATAGTTTTAGTTATCGTATAAATTTCCCTTATCAAGATGTTAGTCATAAACTTTATAAGATACAAATACAAAGCAAGACAAACAATTTCCTTAAACCGTATTTCGTGTATGCATTCCAAAATAATAACCGAAAAGAATACGATAAAAGCATTTTGGTGAAAAATAAGGATGGCAGCTATAGACCTGTTTTGGATTTCAATTTGAAAACACATCAGTTCGATATTGGTTTTGAACACAAGTCATGGAAACAATGGACAGGCGGATTTGGCGTTAATGGATTTTTTCAACGTAACGAATATTTCGGAAATTACTTTATACCTAATTATGATAAACTTCAAGGCGGTTTGTATTGGGCAGAAAAATGGCATCGTAATAAGTTATCTTTTGATGCAGGTATACGATATGATATAAACACTTTTGAAATTGCTAAATGGGAGAAGGGATTCCTGATTAGATCAAGCTATTTCTTCCATGGAAGTGCGGCAAGTATTTCTGGAAGATATCAATTTCCATTTATAAATATTCACACGCATTTATCCACTGCTTGGCGAGCACCATTTGTAAATGAATTATATAGCTATGGCATACATCAAAGCACTGCTTCATTTGAAATTGGCAATACCTCACTTCAACCTGAAAGAAGCTATAATGCATCACTTACAGTTGATATAAATTTGAAAAATCGATTCAATGCAGAAATTACAGCATTCAACAATTATATCAATAATTTTATAAGCGCACAACCATCTATGCCAGCGACTCTTACAATACGCGGTGCGTTTCCGACATTTTTGTATCAGCAATTCAATACAAATTTCAGTGGTATCGAATATGCATCGAACTTATTATTACACAAAAACATTCGTTTCATTACAAAAGCCAACCTATTATGGGTAAAGAATGTTGCACAAAACAGATACCTAGTCGGAATGCCCCCTGCGTCGCTTGATGCATCATTTGAAAGTTATATTGTCTTAAAAAAATCTGCAAAAATTATTGGAAATATAGGCATGCAATACGTTGCGGCACAAAGCCGAGTTGAAACAAATTCAGACTACGTATTGCCACCAAATGCTTATCACCTTGTACATGCCGAGCTCACTTGTAAACCTAGTAAGAAACTAGAAAACTATTTATTGCAAGTAGGTATACAAAATGCACTTAATCGAGAATACAGAGATTACTTAAATCGAAACAGATACTTTGCCAATGAGCTTGGTCGAAATTTTTATTTAAGAATTCATATTCCCATTCAAACAAAACGCTCAAATAACAAAACGATTTAAACAATTCAAAAACAACTTAAAAAAACGATTTAAAAACAACTTAAAAAAACAATTTTAAAACAACTTAAAAAACGATTTCAAAACAATTCAAACATTTAAACATTTAAAAAAAAATTATGAACAAAGTAAAAACAGTTTTCATCACAGCCGTAAATTTCGCTATGATAGCAGGTCTTTTAACGTATGCATCATGTAAAAAGAAGACACCAGCGCCAGACCCGAATGAGGAAGAATTAATTACAACTATACAACTCACATTTATAGATTCAGCGGGTAGCAAACCTCTTGTTACCGCAATTTATAAAGATTTAGACGGAGACGGAGGTAATAATCCAAGTAGTTGGGACACAATTAAATTGCAAAGCAATACTACTTATTATGCGAGTATCAATCTGTATAACGAATCAACTTCACCAACAGATACCATCACGAATGAGATTTTGGAAGAAGATGATGAACATCTTTTTTGCTATACAAGCACCAATTCCAATATACAAGTGAACCGAACAGATAGCGATGGAACTTACGAGGTAGGCTTACAATCGAAATGGAAAGTTACCAATGTTGGCATTGGCATTATGAACATAGTTTTGAAACATCAACCTGATGGAATTAAAAATGGTACATGTGGTGTTGGTTCTAGCGATATTGACTTGAACTTTCAGACGGAAGTAAAATAAATACTGTTAACTGACCGCTATGAAACTACGCACATGTTAGTTTTGTAGCGGTCTTTCTCTTTGGCAAAATATTTTTAATACTTTCGCTGTTCTTGTGTTTGTTCAAAAATATGCTTACATATATTTTGCTCAATTTCATCAAAGGTTAAATTACGTCTTGCGAAAACTTTTTGGGCTGTCTCAGAGGCTTTAGCTAGTTTATATTCCGTATAACCTTGAGCGCCTCCCCAACTAAATGATGGCACAAAATTTCGTGGGAATCCTGGTCCGAAAATATTACAACTAACGCCTATTATAGTTCCTGTATTAAACATGGTATTGATACCGCACTTTGAATGATCAGCCATGATTAAACCGCAAAATTGCAATCCTGTTTTCACAAAGCTTTGTTTTGACACACTCCATAATTTTACTTCTTCATAATTATTCTTTAAGTTAGAGTTATTCGTATCAGCACCCAAATTGCACCATTCTCCAAAAACTGCATTGCCTACAAAGCCATCGTGTGCCTTGCTTGAATTTGCATAAAAAACAGCATTATTCACTTCACCGCCTACTTTACAACTATCACCTAAGGTTGTAGCGCCATATATTTTGGCCCCCATTTTCAGTACAGCATGCTCGCCCATCGCAAATGGACCACGTATGATACTGCCCTCCATTATCTCAGCGTCTTTACCAATGTATATAGGCCCTGTTTCAGTATTCAATATACTGCAAGAAATTTTGGCCCCTTCTTCAATAAATAGATTATTACCTATTAATTGATTAGTGCTTGCTAAAGGCTGACTTACACGACCTTTGGTAATTAAGTCATAATCGAAGCGAATAGCCCAATCATTCATCGAAAAAATATCCCAAGGGTTTTGAAGAAATTTGCAATCCGTAGTGAGTTTACTAGTTTTAAAATTCTTGATGACTTCATCTATGCTGAAATGAATAGCCTTCTCCTTGGCACACCTTGCCGCAACAAGCATTTGATCATGTATCAGGCACTCGTTTTGCACTAATGATTGAATTCTTTCAATCATATCCGAATTACAAAACAAGCTTCCATTTATAAAAATATTATCATCCGCGATGGTCAAAGGAAATTTAACTTGTAAATAATCTTGTGTTTTAAAAGAACATTTTTCATGTAACATTTTCTCCCAACGTGCATTCATGGTAAGTATCCCGCAACGCAAAGAAGCAACAGGACGTGTATATGTCAGCGGTAATAGATTTTGATAATTATTATCATCAAATAAAATATAATTCATAATTCTCGTTTCTTTTCAAATTAAACTCAAAATGCAATTTCTAATTTCTCCAGACCTACACTCATCTCAACCCTGCCAAACAGCACCTTCGCTCGATCTTCGTGCAGTGATTGTATGACACCTATCTCTTTCCCTTTTAAATATCGAACTTTAGAGCCAATTTCAATTTTCTTTTTAATGGCTGCGACACGCTGCAATTTAAATTGCTCACTTCTTTCATATTCTTCTTGCTCTTTGCGCCTTGATTTTTCGTAAGTTGCTAGTTTCACAAATTTGCTGATTACCTCTTTCTTATTCTTATTTTGCTCCCATTCTTCAGTCAGGACATAGAGTTTCTTACCATACTCAACAAGTCTTTTACTTTCAACCAAATCTTCATTCGTCTTTTCTATTTTATTTTCAAGCTTATCGTTTAGCTCTTGAAATTCGCGCTTTTCAGCAGTCGTTTTACCTATCTGCTTTTGCAAATTGCGTTTCAATTTCGTTAAACTATTCTTTTCTTGCTGAAGTTGATTGAGCAATTTATCCATTTTCACCTTCTCATTCGTGAGCTTCGATTTTGCTTCAAGAATTAAAGCCTTATTCAAACCAATTTTCTCGGCAACTTCAAAAGTGAATGAACTACCAGGCTCTCCAAGTTGCAACTCGTAGAGCGGTTTTAAGGTTTTTGCATTAAACAGCATACACGCATTGAAAATACCTTGCCCATGGTTGGCCAAAATTTTTAGGTTCGTAAAATGCGTTGTAATCACACCTTGTGCGCTGGTCTCATTGAGTTTATCTAATATTACTTCTGCCATTGCACCTCCCATATCAGGATCGCTACCAGTTCCAAACTCATCTATTAAAAACAATGTATCCTTATCTACATTTTCTAAAAAGTATTTCATTTTAAGTAAGCGAGAACTATAAGTACTTAAGCCATCTTCGATACTTTGGTTATCACCAATATCCGCATACAAATTTCGTTGCAAACCAATTTCACTTTTTGCAGAAACTGGCAATAACAAACCACATTGCAACATAAGTTGTAATAAGCCTATCGTTTTTAAAGTAATCGATTTGCCACCAGCATTAGGTCCACTTATAACCATAATACGTTGTTCATGATCAAATAAACATTGTATAGGAACAGTGGACATTTTCTTTTCTACATTTTGTAAATATAAGATCGGATGATAAGCATTCACTAATTGCATTTTCTTATCTTCTTCAATTAAAATAGGAAGTGTCGCTTTAATGTCTTTGGCGTATTTAGCTTTAGCTGCAATGAAATCGAAAGCAATCAGCATTTGGTAATAATCACTCAATACAGCATGTGTATCTCTCAACGAATCAGTGAGTTCTTTCATAATGCGATGAATCTCATGTTGCTCTTCACTTTCAAGTTCAATTCTTTCATTATTGAGTTCGATTAGGTTTTGAGGCTCCATGAATGTTATCTTACCAGATGATGATTGCCCTAAAATAATGCCTTTAAACTCTCGCTTATGTTCAGCTAAAACACCTAAGACACGCCTCCCGTTCACAAAACTCTCTTCAAAATCAGCTAAGTTTCCTAGTTTCTTCAAACGCTGAATATGTGTAAGATAGGC
>JBIIJE010000181.1:0-2896 GCA_044234005.1 Chitinophagaceae bacterium
TTTGGAATTATACAAATCATACTTCGTGCCATTAGGTGTTATGCGTTGAATGCGAATTTGAAACGAATCAGTGGTGTATTTGCCTAAATTATAAAGTGCGATAGATGCATCAAAACTATCAATGGTAGTCGTGAGATTGAATGGCTTAAACGCAATGCCGCCTTCTTCAATTGCATAATCTGGCTTAGCATATGAATACATCATAACACCAGGATCCCCATTCAGCAAGATTTGCTCAGCATGCATTCTGAATAAAAAATTATTACTAAAAGATGAAGTAGACATCAACGTATTTACATTATCTTGTATCTGCTCGCCGATCGTTTTGCCATAGCTTGTGGAAGAAATTCGTTTGTATAACGAGTCTGTATATGTGCCTAAAGAAGACGTAAAACCTGTATTTACGCAAGCTATGAAAGCGATAGACCCTCTATCGGGTGAAAGTGTCCATTTTTCACTCAAAAATTTATTCGAATTTAAAACAAACATATCGCCCGCATTACAACCATTCGCTATAAAGATGGGGTACTTTTTGTAATTATTATATTGAAGGTTAGGGTCTCCCAAATTATAATCAATTCCATCTGCGGAGCTATGTCCGAAGAACTGAATCATGCTCACGCCAGTATTTACGAGGCTATCGATTAAGGCACTGTTTATATAATCAACAGATGAGGTAGAACTTTTCTTAATTGTTGTTACTTTAGCTCCATAAAAGGGACTTTTAATAATGTTTTCTTGTTTGGTTAAGGAGTTCGTTATTGGACCTTGCTCTGAGGCATCTTTACCGCCAGCTACATGTAAAATTCTTTTTTGCCATAACTTTTCAGCACTTGTATTCGTAGTTGTATTTTGTAGAACGGATTCATAATCTCTTACTTTTGTTAAGTAATTCGATAACTCATCAGCATTTGCAGCAGGCAAACGACCAATCGATAATTTAGGTTTATAGTTTTTATCGAAATCTACTAAGAGTAAATCAGAACATGGATGTCCAAATGAAGGAAGTGCTTCAAACGGGAAAGTGCCTGGAGTATTAGCATTCGCGTTTCTATAGGGAATATATGAAGCATAATTGATGCCTTTACCTACTAAAAAAACATGTTTAGGTTTATTGGTCCATTGGGTATTTTCATGTGCAAATTGTAAGAAGTTTTTTAGCGCTAGTGTGCTGTATGAGTAGCCATATCCAAATTCATTATAAATATCTTCAGCTTTGGCTGCAATCGCATCATAAGATCCTCCTGAGATTGATTTTCGATAAGTTACATAATCATTCATGCTATTGTTACCACTTGAAGGATTTAATATATTGTTAGGTGTTATAATAATATAATTGCCTTGGTTATTTGTATTGGTATAATTCTTGAATGCGACTGGAGTTATGTTGCTGATGGTTCCATAGCTATTTATGCTTTCAGTATTATGCAAAATAAATCTGCGTGGAATATTATTTCCTGAAATCAAGAACTTTACCATGCCAATTGTTGCAATATCACCAACTAGAAATTGGTTCGTCGTTAGATCCAAGAGACGAGGTTGCGTTGAGCCAAAAGAAAAATTAGTTATCTCTAAATAGTAATCACTCGATTTCGGAGGAAGTTCGAATTCAATCATTTTGGCATTGTTAAAATTGAATTGACGCGGGTAAACAACCTCTGCATAGGCAATGCCGAATCGGTCGGATAATCCACCAGATGATAAGTAGGGCGTATAACGCATAGAGAGCCTGTCTTGTGCAGTCAGTAAACTCATCGGAATATCAATATTAAATCTTTGCACATCAAAGGATCCATAGGTAGAGTCAGCTATTAAATTTGAGTTAGCAAATACTTTAATACCATGAGTTTGTAAAAAAGATTTACCGGTAATCGCTGATTTGAAGATGCTATTGGGTGCACCACTTGCTTTATACGCATTGCTGCAAGTAAAGATGACTGAATCTGATGTTGTAACTGTTTTCTTTACAAAGCCTTCCTCTTCATATTGCGATGAGTTAAGATTGTAATAAGTGGTGCCTCCAGCCGCATTGCCAATCGGGTCAGATTTCCCGGATACAAATTCATTCCTAAAATCGGTTCTTAATTTGTATAAACAATAATCTTCTTTAGCAGGCGGATTTGCAGTATTATTCGAGACCTGTGTAAAACGTTTATTTGTATTGAGATTGTTGTAAGTAATAAAATAAAAAGCAGTATCCATTACTAAACTCATATTTGAGTTAAGTTGCAAATCGGGATTTTTATATAAGCGTGTATCCAGTTTGCCATCTGCTTTGGTGCCATAAAAATCGAGGTAGTCTCCTGCAGTTAAGGTGTTAGTTTGGCTTATAAAAATGGCTTGTTCCACACCATCTTTAAAAAGCTGTAAGTTTTCTCCTTTAACAGTGCTTGGCATACCGGCCGCAAATAATTGAGTAACAGGTATACGATAAATACTATCTTTTACCACTGCAAATTTGAAATAGCTTTGTGTATAATTTATCCATTCATTACCATATTGTTGGGCTTTTGTCACAAGGTGTTGACAAATGAAAAACAACATTAAAATGAGCGCGTATTTTTTCGTCATAGTTTCTTTGGATTAATTGATTGCACTTTACTTTTTAATTCTTCGTTGGCTCAAAAGTTTATCATTTTCATGCTCAGGATCAGGTGAATTAAACGCACTTCCTCTTCGTAAAATATTTAAGCGAAACGAGACAAAATGAGTATAGAGTGGATTGTCTTGCACATTGAGGCGTGAAAATGAATAATCGATACTGAAATTTTTAATACGAACGCCAACCCCAACTGTAGGTTGAAACATAGTACGCAATTTCGTATTCGTTGTATCGGTGTCATCTAATACGCGTTGAAAGTTACCTATACCGCTGCGTAAATAAAATAAATGGTTA
>JBIIJE010000015.1:0-34710 GCA_044234005.1 Chitinophagaceae bacterium
CTAAATATTAATGGCTGCGATGTGGACAGCCTCGTGCTTACCATTGTACCAAGTACCTCTAGCCTTACAACAATTACAGCGTGTGATAGTTATACCTGGTCGGTGAACGGTCAAACTTATAACTGGCCTTCCTCTGGTATTTATACTTCAGTAACTGGATGCCACACAGACTCACTTGATTTATCGTTAAGTGCATCTGTAGCATTTCTTGCAACCATAACAACTTGCAATTCATTTACTTGGGAGTTTAATAATCAAACTTATACTAGTTCGGGTTCATATTCTCATGTTTCGGGCTGCACAACGGGTTCTTTAGATTTAGTAATTAATCCTTCACCTGTTTTAACCGCCACTGACAGTTCTATTTGCCAAGGTACATCTGCTCAGTTTTCAGCAGTTAACGGTTCAATTTTCAATTTTTTCATCAATGGAAATAGCATGCAAAATGGGAGCAATCCAGACTATTTCGCATTCGGTATATCCAATAACGATGTTGTAACAGTAAGAGCTGATGGAGATTCAAATTGTGTCTCACTTCCTATTACGATGACAGTAAATCCTGCACCTAGTATTGATGCATCTGCCATCGCAACAAATATTTGTCTTGGTTCTTCAGTTAATTTGGCAGCTACAAGTACGGCACCTGGGGCAAGTTTTACATGGACTAAAGATTATACCAATTATTACCCTATCACTGTTGCAGATGTCCCGAGTTCAATTGGACAACAAATCTATTCAATAACGGTTACAGATCTGAATAACTGCTCATTTTTTACTTCGGTATTTATAAATGTAAATACAGGCACAAATACACTTGCGTTGTCAAGCAATGGGAACACATTAAGTGTAGGAGGAAATCAGATAGATACTTTGTTGCAATCAGATGGACTTAATTTGAACTATGCAGATGCGAATTGTAACTTGATAGCAACAGTAAGCGATAGCACGGGTGGCAATATACTAGCACTGACTTTGGCTTCTGTGGAAGTTGACGCAAATATACAAACATGGCTCAATCAACCTTATGTAAAACGACATTATACTATCGTGCCAAGTAGTCAAGGTTTAGCAATAGTCACTCTATATTTAACCCAAGGCGATTTTGATGATTATAATGTTTACGCGTCTGCCAATGGATGGCCTTTATTACCAACATCAAGTACAGATTTAGCTGGTATAGATAATTTGCGTATTACAAAAGTAAGTGGAGGGGCTTTAGGTGTAGGTACGCCAGAGGTAATTACACCAGCTCTTTTGTGGAATGCAAGCAACAATTATTGGGAAGCTACCTTCTCAATAAGCTCATTCAGTGAGTTTTATTTCCATGCTAAAAACCCTTTGAATGCGCCATTGCCAGTTAGCTTAATCGCTTTTAAAGGAGAAAAATTGAGTACAAGCAATAAGTTGACTTGGGTAAGTCGTAACGAAGTGAACAACGCTGCTTACATCTTAGCGCATAGTGTAGATGCGTTGAATTACAATGAAATTGCATTTGTAGATTCAAAAGCATTGAATGGTAATTCAATTGAACAACTGGCTTATGAATTCATACATGTCAATCCGAAAGCTGGACATAATTATTATCGCTTATCGCAAAAAGATTTAGATGGAAAATCTAGTTCTTTCTCTCAGATCATAGATTTATATAGAAACGCAGAAGGTAATACCTTGCTTATTTATCCAAATCCTACTTCTGGAATTGTAAATATTGACTTCACAACTCAAGCTCAATCTAAAGTAACCATTAAGGTGTTAGATGTAACCGGACGATTGGTAAAACAAATTCAATTGTCAAGTCAGGTTGGTCATAATGCAATTCAGTTATCATTGAGCGAATTGTCGAGTGGAACTTACCAAATTCAAATTTTAGAAAATTCGCAATTATCATTTACTTCAAAAATGACGAAAGAGTAAAGAGATTATAAATGAGTACTTAAAAAGCTGTCTTATATAGGCAGCTTTTTTTTGTAATAAAATAAAAAACCATTCAATCACAGGTTCATGCATTTCACACATCTAACAAGCACATTCAAATAATACTAAATTGAATTATAAAGCAGCTCAATCTTGATTTCAAAAAATGTAACTATACGAGCATGTGCTTATACTATTATCCATTGAAATACTTTTTGTTAGAATGCTTACAAATTCCTCGAGTTCATGTAGCATTTTTAAAAATTGATTCGTAAACAATCTTTTATACGACTGTAAACTTCTCCACTTCTGTACACTATAACTATACAAATCTGTTTGCTCCATCAAGGCTCTTTTTGATATAGGTTTATCACCATTTTTTTTCATCATAAGTAACAATTGGATTCTTGGCTTTAAAAATGGAATCGATTTCTTTAAAAGTAGGCTCAATTCTATAACACTTTCTTTGAAGGGTATAAATAATGAATTTGACATACTGAATTATATAACAAACCAAAGTCAAACGAATAAAAGTAAACTATAAAATTAGTTAGCTATGAATTTCTCATTAGTATTACATGCAAGAAATTCCATCCTTCTATGAAAAGATAATAATCATACATGTTTTCTCTTTTTGATATCTTAGAAAATTAACTCATAGTCTTGAATTATAATATTGTGTTCCATCATTCATTTATTGCTTATACATTAGGGTAATATAAAATACGCGATGAAAAAAGTCGCCCTTCTCAATCTGCTAGTTATTTTTTATTTTCCTAAATCAACATTGTTGCGCTCAATAAGCTCAATGATAGAGCGAATATTTTACTTAAAACTGATCCTGAATTTTTTTTGAGCATTTCTAAATAGGCTATCATATAAAGCAAAAATTTAGGGGATAGCAAAACATTTGCAGAGTCAGTTCGGTTGGTAGGCTATGCTTATTCAGCTTTAGATAAACCAGATGAAGTAATCGATTTTATGAAGCCCATGTTGGAAAAATATAAAGCGAAAAATACTTGGCTTGCTGCATTTGCATGTCATCGCTTGGCGACCGCCTACTTAGAACGTGGAGAATTCGATTTGAGTGCTAAGCATGCCATAGAGAGTAAGAGGCTGTTTGAACAATTTAAAGACTATGGTAACTTAGCAAATGCAGTTAGCTTAATGGGAAAAGTTTATGTAAGACAAAATAATTACAAACAAGCTTTGCAATGTTTTGATAAAGCAATAGCTTAAGCCGTATTGGCTCCGAAGAAAAATGTTTTAGCTAATATTTATAGTGCCAAAGCCATGGTGCTGGCAGAACATAATGAATTAGATTCCGCGTGCAAATATTTTGAGAAAACAGTTGTCTTGCGTGAAGAATTAATGGATAGTGTAACGCTTGCTTGGGATTATAATGATTAAGCAGGAATATATCTTTACACGAATCAGATACATGCGAGCATTAAGTATTTTGAAAAATTACTTTGAGTATTACAAGCAGTCTAAAAAGCCAATATTAGCGAATAAGATTGCATGGATTTGTGGCTAAAAACAGCCAAGAGTCATTTTTATGTGAGTGGCTTTGAGCACCCGAATCTGATGTGTTACACGAATGAAGAGCCAAATAAAGCGCAAGGTTTGATCTGGGGTTTGATTCCAAGTGGGATTAAAAATAGGGGTTCTGCCAATAAGATTATGAATCAAACATTAAATGTGAGGTTCAAAACGATTTTTGAGAAGCCCTCATTTTAAGTATTCAGCACTTCATAAACGTTGTTTAATTTATGTAGATGTTATTTACGAACATCATCATGCTCAAAAAAAACTTATCCATTTCATATTTCAATGAAAGATAAATCGCCCTTGTGTTTAGCCGGATTGTGGGATGAATGGCTTGATAAAGAAATTGGAAAGCTGATTAAAACGGTAGCAATAGTGACGACTTCTGCAAATCAAATGATGACTAAAATACATAACAATCCAAAATTGGCAGAGCCTAGGATGCCTGTAATACTTCCTCGAAATTTACAAGATGATTGGTTAATTCCTTGCTTGAATGAGAATCATAAGAAACATTTACTTGCCTTATTAAAGCCCTTTAATACTGAATTATTGAATTATAAAACAGTGGGTAAGCTGAAAGGTAAGCATGCAATCGGGGATGTAGCTGAAGCGGAATATGAATTTGTGTACGAAGAATTGATGCTATGATTATGAATTATAAATTGGCGTATGATTGTATAAAGGCATGGAATACGATATTTTCGAAGTGCTTCATTTCCTTATTTCAATTCAGGAGCAAAATCTTATTTCAGTATCCTAGTTTTCAATTGTTACCCAAGTATTATTTAGCCCGACTTTACGAACAAGTTCATTAAATATTTTTGCGTTATCAGGATGTAACCTTATACAGCCATGCGAAGCTTTTTTGCCCAAGCGCGGAATATTACCTCTTGTGGTACCGTGTATGCCATATCCTCCTTGCACGAAAACAACATGCGGCATATTGCCTAATCCATTGTAGTTGCCGCCTGGATATTTCTTGGATGTATATTTTTGAAAAATAGGTCCAGCAGGTTGTCTATCCATGAGTGGTGTTTCATGTTTTTTATCCCCCGTCGAAACTTTGAAAGTGTCAACGATTTGTCCATCTACATATAAATACAAGCGTTGATCTGTTTTGTTGATGCGTGCCCATACAATCCTTTCTATTTGTCGCTTCGAATTGGTGATTACTTTGTTCGCTGAATCTGATGCAACAATTTGTTCTAAGTTAAATTTTAAGGCTTCAATTTCGGCAGGTTGTATTTTCTTTATTTGATTCGTGAATGTGTCATTTTTAGCAAAATTTGAGGTGTCGGTTGTTTGTTTTGTGAATGAGGAAGAGTCATCGAGTCCTAGTTCTTCAATCATCACACTATCCTTTTTTAATACCTTGCTCAAATCATCAAGGTAATCGCTTAAGCTGTCCATAGCTGGGTTAAATTCATTCTTGTCTAGCACATTACTCGTATCTGATAAATCGACTTGATTAGGCTCATTTCTTTTGAATCTTTTAATAAACTCTTTGTAGTTAATCTTAGTCCAGCTTTTTATTTTTTGTGGCGCATCATAGCAACTATTTAGTAAAGCGAATACTGCGGCAATGAGGATTATTTTTTTAAAAGGATTATTTCGCATTATAGTTTATTCAATAAAAAACCTGATAACAACAGCTATCAGGTTTAATGAAAATATCTTATTTATAATTCTATTTTACGTGGGCAACAATACTTTTAAAAGTTGCGGGCTCATTCATAGCCATATCAGCTAATACTTTTCGATTTAAAGTAACATTAGCTTTGGCTAATTTGTTAATAAAAGTCGAATAATTCATGCCTTCTGCACGAATAGCAGCGTTGATACGTGCAATCCACAAAGTACGATATTCACGCTTCTTTAATTTACGACCTACAAATTTGTAAGTCATACCTTTTTCTACAACGTTTTTCGCAACTGTATATACATTTTTACGTTTGCCGTAGTAACCTTTAGCTTGGTTTAATATCTTTTTTCTTCGAGCTCTACTTGCAACGGCATTTTTTGAACGTGGCATTTTGTATTTATTTTAAATGGTGAATTTTTGATTTCTTTTTATCTGTTAAATAAGTGTATTCAACAAGTACTTAAATGTTTAGCCTCCTATGCAAAGTAAGCGGTTTACCATTTTGCTATTAGCGCTATGAACCATAGCACCGCCGCGTAAATGACGTTTACGTTTAGTAGCCTTTTTGGATAAAAGGTGACTTTTAAAAGCTTTAAATCTTTTCACTTTTCCACTTCCAGTTACTTTGAAAGTTTTCTTGGCACGAGAGTGGGTTTTCATCTTTGGCATTGAGTCAATTTTTAAGGACTGCAAATGTATGTAAATTATCTTTAAAAAATCAATTACTTATCCTACTTTTTCTCGTTATTTGTACGCAAATATGAAAAACGCCCTTTTAAAAATGCATTTAGCAGTACTTTTATGGGGCTTTACGGGTGTATTAGGTCGTGTTATTGACTTACATGCATTTTCCTTGGTGTGGTATCGCACTTGGCTCACCTCACTTATTTTCTTGGTTATATTATTGTATCGAAGTGAATTTGTTCGAATTAATTGTGCTGAATTGATTCGTTTTGCGGGTATAGGGTGCATTATTGTAATACATTGGGTTGCGTTTTATGCTTCAATTAAATTTGCCAACGCGTCTATTGCATTAACTTGTTTGGCTACCGCGGGGATTTTTACAGCAATATTGGCGCCTTTAATGAATAGAGGCCAAGCCTTTAATTACCGTGAATTAATTGTTGGATTTATTGCCTTGGTCGGAATGTATTGCATTTATCATTTTGATATTCAATATGGCTTGGGTATTGGGCTGGGATTAGTCGCTTCATTATTGAGCGCTGTTTTTACAATTCTGAATAAGAGAATTATTAATAATTATCCAGCTCGCATGGTTGCCTTTTACGAAATATCAGCTGGGTTTGTTTTGTTAAGTTGTTTAGCTCCTTTTGTTTACTTCTTTTTTCCGCAAGCCGATTTTTCGCCTACTTGGCAAGATGCTGGATGGTTATTTGTATTAAGTTTGGCTTGCACGGTATGGGGGCAATCTTTGGCTTTAAGTGCCTTGAAAGAACTTTCATCTTTTACAACAGTATTAATTGTAAATCTTGAGCCAGTTTATGGAATTGTGCTCGCTATTATTTTTTACCAAGAAAATAAGGAGTTGAATATGGGTTTCTTTATAGGGATAGGGCTCATTGCGTTCAGTGTTTTATTGCATACTTTATGGCTAGCACGAAAGGGGAGGATGGGTAGTGGAAATGTAACTTCGGCATAATTTTCATTTACTCCAAGTGCGAGACCGTCGCAAAACTTAACGAGATTCGGAAAAATTGTCAATTGCCTTCAAATTTCTATGTTATACCATTTTGACTTTAATTTTATATTATACATTTCGCTTGACGAAAATGGTAAATGCCTATGGATAAAAATGTTTAGATTAAATGGAGGAACGAAATTTTAATCTATTACATTTGTCTAATCGGTATAACTCATTGCTAAAAAGATTGAAAGCCACGGCTTTTTTATTAATTGACTTTTGCAACTTCTCAGTTCTTATAAGATATAGATTGGTGAGCTCTAGATAAGCCTACTACAAAATGCTGAAAAGAATTAGCCTTACAAACTATATAAACATGAAATTTCTTTCAGACTTATAAACTTGAATTAGTAAAGTTTGCTTCTGAGTAAACCCCATTTATGTAAGCGGTGTATTGCGGATACGCGCAAAACCCCAAGACCGTATTTTATACTTTTACTAAAATTAATACTTGATGCTTCCTCGAAATATTTGGTTGGACAAGTGATTTCGGCGATTTCAAAACCTTTCATAAAAATTTGAGAAAGCATTTCGTTGTCGAAGACGAAATCGTCATTATTGACATTATAATTGATTGAATTAAGCACTTCTTTCGAAAATGCACGAAATCCTGTGTGGTACTCACTTAATTTTTGACTGATTAATATGTTTTCGGTAAGCGTAAGTAAACGGTTGAAGATGTATTTATAATATGGCATGCCACCACGTAAAGCGCCTTTGCCTAAAATACGAGATCCTAGTACAACAGGATATAAGTCGTTCGCAATAATATGACACATAGCAGGAATCAGCTTAGGGGTGTATTGATAATCGGGATGTAGCATCACAACGATGTCAGCATTAAGCTCGAGCGCTTTGTTATAACAGCTTTTTTGATTGCCACCATATCCTTTATTCCTGTCGTGCTGAATAATATGATTTATACCAATAGCCCGAGCCACTTCAATCGTATTATCTTTGCTTACGTCATCAACAAGCACCACCTCATCTACTATGTCGAACGGAATTTCGCGGTAAGTTCTTTCAAGCGTTTTGCTTGCATTATAAGCTGGTAGAACGACCACAATTTTTTTGTTATTTAACATCGTACACAATATTAATTATTTCTTTAAGATTCGGTGCCTCCTAAATTAAATATTTCTTTGTGGGTGTTTATTAAATTGGTGGTAGCGTGCGCTAAATGTTCTTGCTTTGCGTTAAAAATATCTCCAATTACAAAGGCGGATCTTTTACCCGCACGAAGTACTTTGGCTTGAATTGTAATTTCTTCATTGAGGTTAGCGCTCTTTAAGAAATCGACATGTAAATTGATAGTTGTATAGAAAGTTGTGTAGCCCATACTGTAAAATGAAAGTCCACATATTTCATCAAATATTAAGGCATACATGCCCCCATGAAGTTGTCCGTTCGGGTTCGTCATTTCTTCTCGGATGGTAAGTTTGGCAGTTAATTCGCCTTGATTCACTTCGCTTAGCGAGTATTGAAGCCATTTGCCCGCTTGAGAATTAGAGGCTTCGAAGGTTTTGTTGAGATATAGTTTTAGTCTATTGCTTATTGAAATATCCATTTATTATAATTTTTAGTGACAAATGTAATAGTTTACCTTTATTTTTTTTAATCTAAACTATAAATTTTTCTTATCATGACACTTACCCAAATTGAATACATAGTCGCTGTTGAGCGAAATGGTAGTTTTGTCACAGCGGCCGAAAAATGTTTTGTGACGCAGCCTACTTTAAGCATGCAAATACAAAAATTGGAGGAAGAATTAGGTATCAAAATATTTGATCGCAACCATCATCCGATTGTAGCTACTGACATGGGTAAACGTATTTTAGATCAAGCAAAGCGTGTATTATTTGAGCGTGATAAAATTGATGAATTAATTTCTGTGCAAAAAGATGAGTTAATTGGAAGTCTGCACGTAGGTATTATACCAACAGTAGCCCCATGTATTGCTCCTCGCACCTTGAAATCATTTGTTCAGAAGTATAAGAATCTTGATATTACAATAACCGAAATGACAACTGATAATATTATTTCAAAATTGAAAGATGGGGAGTTGGATTTTGGAATCTTAAGTACACCATTGTACGAAAAATCTCTGAAGGAAAGCATATTGTTTTATGAGCCTTATGTGATTTATGCAGCGAAAGACAATAAATTGTTAGGAAAGAAACAGCTAACTGCCGAGGATTTGAAAGCTGAAGAGATGTGGTCTTTAGGGGATGAGCATTGCATGCGATTTCAAGTAATTAATTTATGCGGGAAGCAAAAATTTATCGGCACCCAAAATAACTTCACCTATAATTCTGGCTCTTTGCTTTCACTTATTCGTATGGTAGATATAAATGGCGGATATACTATTTTGCCAGAATTGAGTCTGCAAGATTTCTCAGGTGACATGCTTGAGCAAGTTAGATATTTTAAAGATCCTATACCCGTAAGAGAAATAAGTTTGGTGACAAATAAATATTTCACAAAGAATAAACTTGCTATTGCATTTACAGAAAGTATTCTGTCAAATGTTCCGGAGGGGATGCGTTCAAAGAACAAGAAACGCAATGTGTTAGCCGTGAGCTAGTTTTTGCAAATGAAGAATTTGTTTTGTTTGTGATGTATTGTTTCAACATGCTTGAAAAGTTTTTCTACTTCGTTTTTGATTTCTTCAAATTTATTTTTGCTGTGTTCTACATAATTTATGATAAGAATTCCATGTTGAGTCAGTATTTTTTTGCATGCCACAAAAAATGCTGGTTGGGTCATAAGGATAGGAACATGTAAATCTTGAAATACATCTAACGCAATAAGGTCGAATCTTTTATCGCAATTTCTTACATAGTTTGAGGCATCATCAATAATTAATTCAACGCATGTGGAGTTGTATAAGGGCAGCTTAAAATGTATACTTGCTATTTCTTCATCTATTTCAACAATCGTTGAACTTGGATAAACATTGTATCGAGCTTGTAAGATTTGGAGCGCACTGCTTAATCCTCCTCCTAGAAGTAAAAAGGTTTTAATGTTAGGCAACTCATTCTTTAATTTCTCAAAAGTGATTTTGAAAGGTGAGTAAGATATGCCATTTGAATAAATAGCTTCAGGTGTAGTGAGCATAAATCTATTGTGATATAAAAATAACTCAAGCTTTCTGTTTCGTTCGCTTTGATATTTCGCTAATTTGATTGGAATTAAATAGCTAAGGATTTTTTTATATAGTGCAATTTGCATGAATAAGTAAACTTACATGAAAACTATTAATTATCGTTTGCCAAAAAGCAAACTGCCAATGCGAACCATGGTACTGCCTTCTTCTATAGCTATTTTGTAGTCGCCACTCATACCCATTGATATTTCACGAAAATTATCTTTGCCTAATAGATACGTGTTTTTAGTCATTTTAAAATATGAGCTGAGTTGCCTAAATTCTTGCCTGATTAAATTCTGATCTTCTGTAAATGTTGCCATCCCCATTAAACCTATGATATGAATATATTTTAATTCAGATTGCGGTGCAGTGTAATATTCTAATACCTCTATAAGTTCCTTATGGCTTAATCCATACTTCGTGTCTTCTTTTGCGATGTGCATTTGTAAAAGAATATTGACTGTGCGATTTATTTTACTTGCTTCTTTATTGATTTCAAAAACTAGTTTCAAGCTATCTACCGAGTGAATGCAATAGATAAATGGGATGATATATTTTATTTTATTGCTTTGTAAATGGCCAATCAAATGCCATCGAATATCTTTTGGCAAAGCTTCATATTTATCAACTAACTCTTGCACTTTATTTTCGCCAAAATCTATTTGTCCTTGATTATATAAATTACGTATCGCATCTATCGGTTTCGTTTTAGAAACTGCTATGAGTTGCGTATTGGATTGAGCGAGTTCTTCTTTGATTTCTTCAAACACCGACTTAATATTTTAAAAATTTTTGGTGGTAAAAAATATTATTGTTCTGAACACGCAGTAAATAAATACCATTTGCTAAATGCGAAATATCAATTTGATTTTGAGTATTAGTTGAAACTATAAAAGATTTACCGACTAAATCAGTTAAAATAATTTTATCGTATTTCTTATTTGGCGTCAATTGCAGATAATCATGACAGGGATTCGGAAACGCTTCTACTATTTCTGTTTGGAAGTCATTGCTTGAAAGGCTTGTACAACTTTGGCCACCCCAAATACAATTCGCAAATTGAGGATAGTCAACAAACGGGTTACGATTATTTTGCAACGCATATACTGCGTTGTTTCTATCAATTTCTTTTTGATCAACAGGGTCTGCATTGTGCCAGCCAAGTAATAAAACAACAGCTGCGTTAGTAAGTTCAGCACCATTGGCCATTGGCCAGTTCGTCCATGATCCATCTTCGTTTTCATATCTAACCGACATATAAAAATAAGCTCTTGCAAAATCACCTTTATAAGCATCGATAGGTTCAAAAAGTTTGTCGCCATAACCTGCATAACTGCTTCCAGTTCCTAGCTTAGTGCCATTGCTAGATGCATTCCCAGTAAGATTAATCACTTTACCTAAAGGGTAAGAGGCGTGTCTGTTATTAACCCATCCATCCGTTGCGAAAATATGATGGAGATCTGAATACATTGGATAAGCGTCATCTCCTCCGAAATATTCTTTGGGCCAACTATGTTCTCGATTGTAGCAATCACCTTCACTATTGTAATTGCCACATTGATTGATTACAAATTGAAATGTATAGGTGGGCGTTCCACTTGGTACGTCGGTATACATGTCCCAGACTTTACCATTGGGTTTTACATCGGTACTTGTAAATGCATTCCATAAATCATCATATGAGAGTGCATTATGATTTTGGATAATATTATGCAGACTTGTTTTGAGTTGCGGGCCACTCAAGCCGAGTGCGCCATTATAATACTGGCCTAATGCATTCATACTCAACACGACCATGTAGAGTAATCCGAATGTGATTTTTTTCATATTAAAAGGAGGTAATTTGTTCTATCGAATTAAAGTGACATTGCCTTTGTAGTTTTTTTTCATATTGTTTATGAAAACAACTTCTAAAGTATAAATATATACCCCCATTGGTTGCAAAACATTGTTGTATTTCCCATCCCAGCCTTGGCCATCGATGAGTTTGGTTTCAAAAATACTTTTCCCCCATCGGTTATAAATCATTAGATGCATTGATTTAACACCACTTGATAAATTAGCTCGTGGAAAGAAAAAATCGTTTAATCCATCACCATCTGGTGAAAATGAATTCGGAATCGTAACGTAACAATCTTGTTTGATTTCTATGCTATCAGTGGTACTGCAAAATCCGTTTGATTTCGTCGCCCAAAATCTACCCGGAGAATTTACAATTAATGAAGCTGCTGATTGCCCATCGCTCCATTGTAAAATTTCATTTGGGTTTATCGTATTATTTATCACTAAAGGATTGGTAACACCTGGACAATAAGAAGTGTCTTTACCTAAATTGACAGCAGGATAATCTAATACAGTGATATTTTTCGTTACGGAGAATGAAGGGCAAACAGGTTGATTAGGCGCTTGGAAAATCTCGGTAGCCGTTAGACTTACAATATAGTTTCCTCCTTTATCATAAGGATGAACTGGGTTATGCACATCTTCGATAGTTTCGTTATCACCAAAATCCCAAATAAATCTTTGTGTGCTGGCAGGGACGCTATCAGTGAATAGAATCGATTGTCCTACACAAATTGAATCTTTATTTGTAGCGAAGAATGCGAAATTACGAGGAGAAACGTTCAAAATCATAGTATCTCTCGCAGTACAACCTAGTGTGTCTGTTAAGATAAGTTGAATGGCATATTGTCCAGGCGTTGGATAAGTATGCCAAGCATTTCCACTTGGTGCGGTGGTCGTGGTTCCATCGTCCCAATCGAAGGTATAGGTCACATCTGTGAGAGGAACTGAAAGAAATTTACCTAGTACTAATACACTATCACCCTCACATATTTTATCATCAAAAGTCATCATAGCTGAGAGTGGGTGAAATATAGTAATTGGAACTATTATGGTATCAGTACAAGGAAGATCTTTCGCAACTAAGCGTATATTGTAAGTTCCTTGATTTGCAAAGATATGGGTTGGATTTGCGAAGAAAGAGGAGTTGTTTGGAGAACTTGGATCATTGAAATCCCATTCGTATGTGAAGGCTCCAATGGATGTATTCTTAAATACTATTGTATCTGCATCGCATCCATATTTTAAAGTGTAAACAAAATTTGCTTGGATGGTAGTGTCTGGTGTGATTTTAATTGTATCGCTTGCAGTACATCCATTATCATAAACAGTAATAAAGTAATTTCCAATTGTATTAACTGTAGTTGTTTGGTTTGTAGTATTGTTGTGCCATAAGTATGTATCATAACCACTACCTGCATCCAGCACAATACTCGTGTTGCCGCACATTACCGTATCATTCCCGATATTCACTGTTGTGTTGTTGATAGGCACTGGAAGATTGTAATTAAATCTCAATGCGCCTTCTTCACCATCTTCTGCACCATAAGAAGTGCCAAAACAAGGTGCTTGAAAATTCTGTATAAACCCAGCACTGCCACCCCCTATGCTGGTAATAACAGTTGCGGGTGTAGTAGCCGTTGAAAAATAAATTAATCCGCCACCACCACCACCACCTGTGCCTTGGCATAAGTTTGGGAATAATATATTGTCTACATCTCCGCCACTTCCTCCTGCAACATCCACAAATAGAAAGCTGCTAAAATTATTACAATCTAGCACCACAGATCCTCCAGCGCCTCCTCCTGGTGCACCTTCATCGTTGGTTGTTGGAACATCAACGCCTCTAGATGAAATATCAAAACCATTACCCACAATCTCTGTGGCTTTAATATAAATGATTCCACCTCCACTTCCCCCATTCGGAACTATTTGGTTATCATTATTTTGAGGAGCGCCACCACCACCGCCCATGAACAGACGGTTGTTACTTTGAGGTAACGATGCACCTCCAATGCTTTTATTATTTAAAGTAAAACAAGTATCAGTTTCGTTTCCGCTATCACCACCAGCTCCGATGTTACCGCCACCACCAGCTCCACTGTTCGATGCATGCGCACCGCCACCGCCATTCGCTAATTTACCTCTACCACATTCTTGCAGTGTAATATAATCGGCTATTCCTTCTCCTTTTTTTCCATTGGGTCCAAAAGCAACTAAGGGCGAAAAATAATTCAAGTCCCCACATTGTGTGCCTGCCCCTAAAACATCGCCTCCTCGAAATCCTTGACCATCCGCAAGGATGCTTCCATTTAAGGTGACAATACCTGTCGCTTCAAACGCAAGTACACCCCCTGTAGTGCCATTCCAAGGCGCACAAGTAACAGAGCCATTAACAGTAGGGTTTGTAAATACAGGAATTTTCACTAACTGTAAAAAGTTTGAATTCGAAAAAATGTTGCAAAATGAAGATAGAGTTATGTCGTTTCCATTCACACGCACAATCTTTGAAATTATATACCTACCTGCATCGCCGATATTTGTTATATCTCCATAATTATTATTGTTTGTATTTGCTATGGTTGCACCCTTCATTTTAATAAGCATAACCTTATCGCCTACCAAAAATCCTGCAGCGCTGTTTACGTTGACAATATTATTTGTAATCGTATTAACTGATGCATAGCTATTTACAACACCCGTAATAACTTGCCCTTGCAATTTATTGCACAAAAAACAAATCATTATCAGAATAATTGCTTTCGATTTAAACAGTATTAATTTAGGTATCATTGGCAATTGTATTTTTTTTTCATTACCAAACAAAAATAGCCAATTTCTCATAGTTTTGTATTAATGGTTGCGATACATTTATCAAGAATTAAAATGTATTTATCTATTTCTTTATTTAATTCATGATTAGGAAGTGATAAAGAATTTGCTAAAGATGCGCTCTTTTGTTTTTGACTTAAATTTTGGGTTTCTTTTTTTTGAGCAGCTAATTGTTCGAGATATGTAAAAATAGATTTTCGTAATTCTTGGTTTTCAGATTCAAGCTTTCCGATACGAGTTTTCATTCGTTTTATTTTATTTTTAATTTCATCGAAATGACCATTAAATTGTGAACTTGAATGTTCCATAAATTAAAATTGTATCGGACTAAGTTGGATTTCTTCTTTTGGTAAAAGTACGAATCGCGGTGAATGAAATCAAGGTAAAAAACGTAATTTCACACTTTATGCAAAATAATTGAGATTTTATGACATTTGAAGAGAATATACAAGGTGCTTATACTTTCAAAGGGGAAAGTATTCTGCTTGGAGCGGCTTTGTTGGATGCAAAACCAATGGCAAGTAGCAAAGTATATCTTCCGTTAAAAACCATGAATCGACATGGCTTAATTGCAGGTGCAACAGGAACCGGGAAAACTAAAACATTACAATTATTTGCAGAAGGGCTAAGTGATGCTAGTGTACCTGTCATGATGATGGATATTAAAGGTGATTTAAGTGGTATTGGCGCAAGTGGTTCCATGAATGAGAAAATTTCAGAGAGATGTACTTTATTAGGTTTGGAGTACATTCCAACATCTTTTCCCATAGAATTACTCACGTTGAGTAATGAGCCTGGCACTCGATTAAGATCAACCGTTACAGAATTTGGGCCGGTATTGTTTTCCAAAATTTTAGGTTTAAATGATACACAAGAGGGTATCGTCTCTATGATATTCAAGTATTGCGATGATAATCAATTGCCTTTATTGGATTTAAAAGATATGATTCGGGTTTTGCAGTTTATGAATAATGAAGGTAAAGATGAAATTAAACAAGCTTATGGCAATATTTCCTCTCAATCCACAGGTACGATATTGCGCAAGATTATTGAGTTACAGCAGCAAAAAGCAGATTTGTTTTTTGGAGAAAAGTCCTTTGAAGTTGATGATTTGATGCGAATCAGTGACGATGGACGTGGGTTGATTTCAATAGTTCGTGTCACTGATTTACAAGATAGGCCCAAATTGTTTTCTACATTTATGTTACAGCTTCTTGCCGAATTATATGCATGTTTGCCAGAGGCTGGTGATCTGGATAAACCTAAATTGGCATTATTCATTGATGAGGCACATCTTGTTTTTCAAGATGCGACTTCTGCCTTGTTGCAGCAATTAGAAACTGTTATAAAATTGATTCGATCTAAAGGAGTAGGGATATTTTTTATTACCCAAAACCCCAACGACATTCCGCAATCCATTTTAGGACAATTAGGATTAAAAATTCAACATGCTTTACGTGCTTTTACAGCAAAAGATAGGCAAGATATTAAGAAGGTTTCGGAGAATTATCCTGAAACGGAATATTATAAGACTGAAGATTTAATCACTCAACTGGGTATCGGAGAGGCATTTGTGACTCTTTTAAATGAGAAGGGGATTCCAACGCCATTAGTACACACGATGCTTTGCCCGCCACGCTCTCGCATGGATGTATTGTCCTCTGATGAAATAAGTTCGATAGTAAGTAAATCCAAAATTGCAGGTAAGTATAACGTAGATTTAGATAGTAAAAGTGCTTATGAGTTATTAAATGAAAAGGTCAGGCAGGCTGCAGGAACTGATGAATCTGAAGTTCAACAAGCAGATAAAAAGCCTAAAGCTAAGGAGGAAAAAGGTGCATTGGAAACTATCTTAGAGAACCCTGTTGCAAGGCAAGTAGGAAGAACAGCAGCCAGCATTCTCACTCGTTCTTTGCTGGGTGTTTTAGGCTTGGGTGGCACCACCCGCAAAAGAAAATCTACTACTTGGTTTTAGGCATTTATTTGTATACGAGGTAAAGCATCTATTAATTGATTCAAATAAATGAGTCTAAATTTATTGTAAAAAAATTGATCACCCTTACTTTCTATTTGCGCAATTGCAATACCTAATGATTTACTGGCTTGTAGTAATACTATTTTTTCTTGTGTATTAAAGTTGAAATAAGTTTGCTTCGATGCATCTATACTATCCATCACTCTATAGTAGGTATGGTAGTCGGAAAATACGTCTTCACTTAATTGATTTATTGGTAACGCATAATCGTATACTTGCTGGGAGAAATGACTAAATAGATTTTCGGTTTTCATTTGATGAAAGTAGTTTACAAAGAAAGCTATAATGAGCAAGCACGTGGTTTCGAATAAGTATTTCATAGATTTAATATTTTCTATATCGAAAGTAATTCATCGAACTAGTTGCTTTTCCACTTTTTATAAATATTAACATAAGTGTCTACACAAAAAAAAGAGGCTGTTTCGTTGGAAAAGCCTCTTTGTAAAAATTATAAATAAGATATTAGTTTTTCAACAACGTAGAAGTAAATCTTTCTTTACCTTGATTAATTACAACAATATAACCACCTTTTGCAAGATCAGAAACATTCATTTCAAATTTGTTGCTTCCTGCTGAGGCTTTAAAATTAAATGAACGAACCTTTGTTCCTGTCACAGTAAATACACTCACGCTTAATGCCTCATTTGATTTTGCGTCATAATTAAAATATGCGATGTCAGCTGTTGGATTAGGATATAACTTAATTTCATTTGTTTTTGAGGTAATTTCATTGGTACCAGTTGGCCAGAAGTTAGCCATACTTGTAGTTCTGAATACACCACGACCGTGTGTGCCACTAAATATAATACTTCCACGATATTCAGAACCGTCTTTGTTTGTGTATGCTGATTTTTCAACCAACTCATAAACTGCACAACGAGGATGCCAAGTAGCTTCGTTTGTTGGAGTATTGAAATTTAAGTCAACCCATGTGCTTCCTCCATTGTCAGTACCAAAAACTCCCATTTCAGTTCCAACCATGATTTTGTTAGGATTTCCTTTCACCATGATTGATGTGTAAGCAGGCGCATCAGGAAGATTTCCAGTGATATCCGAAAAGCTTACTGGTGAACCAGTTCTTGCATTAGATGAACGATGAACGTACGATGTGTTGCCGTAATTACCTAGTGTCACTACCACCGATTCGCCATCATTTGAGCAAGATAAGTCAGTGATAAATCTGCCGAAATTGCCGATTTGAGTTTGGGTTATAGCTGCTGTTTGGCGATGTGTTCCACCAGTATTATTAAGTGTGTCAAAATACTTATAGGTAGTGTCGTACAAACTAGGAACATCGATTCGATACACTAAGCCTGTTTGCGTACCTGCGTAGACTACTTTGCCATCTTGAGAGCTTGCAAAGGCAGAATATCTTGCACCAGTTTTTGATAATTTAAACCAAATTGATTTTCCAACAAATGGAGTTTGTGTCATCCATACGGCTGAAGATGTTCCAATAATAAAATATTGTTGAGTCAATTCGCCAACTTTCTTTTCTTTAAAATCCATTGGAGTGATCCACATGCCATTTCCATTGGTACCATTATCATCAGGGATATTATCTGGATCAGAGGCTGGAGAATTATCGATGTTTTTATCATAAAACCCACTAAAAGATGAACCTCCATCTGTGCTACGGTAAAGTGTACCATAATAAACGGAGGTAATCATATGTTTAGGATTTAAATCGCTAATAACACAGCGCATACCATCGCCACCTGTTAAATCGTTTGCTTCCAAAGTAGAATTCGCAGAGTTACCGATAATGCCTGATCCATTGTCTTGCGTTCCATAAACAATTCTGCCAATAGTGCTCACCGCAATACCGTAGCATTGAGCTGTCGAATAGTTTTTGTTTTTTTCAACGAATGTTGGTTGTGCAGCCAAGCAATTCATTGTTCTATAAAAACCTCCATCATTGATATTGTACATTATGTTTGGATTTGCGGGGTTAAATACAATGCCATGCTGATCTGCATGTATTGCAAATCCTGATGCAGGAGAAATATTTGAAGAGGATATAATATCCCAACCATAATTTGGTTGTATGATGTTACTATATCTCCATAAATTAATTTGGCCTCCGCAGAAAACGATGTTTTCATCTAAAGGATGAACCCCAAATGCAATATTGTAGGTACCTTGATCACCAAGAGGGTTTGTTTGTGCTGCCCCTCCTTGTAAAAGTACTGACCAAGACACGCAGTTGTCGGTCGATTTATAGATACCCGTTAAACCAGTACCTTGAGAAGTAGGTATGCCAGCGAGGCAAGCATAAATTACATTGGGATTGCTTGGCGCAATTGCTACGTCTATACGCTCTGATGTTGTGGTGGCATAACCAGCTGTTCCTGCAGGAGCAAATGTTGTACCTCCATCTGTTGAAATATAAATTCTTCTGATAGTGGCAGCTACAATTTTATTGCCATCTGCTGAAATTTCTACATCACAAAAGCGAACTTTTGTTGATCCTGCTGTTAAGCCTGTTGGAAAATTCCATGTAGCACCACCATCTTTTGAAATTCGCAATCCACCATTGGTTGCAGCCACAATAAAGTTTGGGTCTGTAGGATGAGTAACAATTTTATCCACATAAGCCCAGCCGTCTGCAGCCGTGTTGCTATTGCTCGGTTTAGTTGTGTTAAGTCTAGCAAAGGAATTTCCTCCATCTGTAGATTTATAAATACCTTCTCCCATTTGAATAATTTGTTGATTATGGCTGTTTGACTGGTTATCTGCAAAACCTGCATTGCCTTCTCCAGTGCCATAATAAATATCGCCATTAGCAGCTTGAGCGATTGTAACACAAGCAGGCGAAGCAGTAGAGTCATTACCATTTCTTCTTACCCAAGAATCACCATTATCCATTGAAATGAATAATCCACCACCCACACCACCTATATACAACTTATTAGGATTGTCTTTATCCACCACAAGCGCTCTAGTTCTACCTCCGACATTATTCGGTCCCATTTCTTGCCATTCTATTTTTTCGAAGGCACGAGTCATCTTCTTGGATGCTAACTGACGAGCTTGATTTTTTGCATTTTCTATATCTTCGAAACTAACAGAACCAGTAATTTCATTGGCTCGGACAGATTTGTAATATTCCATGGCACCTTTGAAAGTCATGCGTTCCTTGTTTTCTTCTTTCATTTTGGCGGCTATATAAACCTCGTGTTCAGGATTTAAAGCCATTTTTGCATTTACCCAAAACGCTGTAATCCCAATTGCACTTATTGCTAGACTAGCTAAAAGTAATTGTGGTTTTTTCATAATAATTCGAATTTATAATTTGGGGCTAAATTAAGGTAAACCTTTCTATCCTTGAAATTATTTTATTCAATATGATATATTAATTCGGTGAAACTGCATACAATTTGGGCTAATGAATGAAATTGGATAAAAATTTTGCCATTTTGCAAGTTTGGTTATATTTGTTTCTAATTTCATTTTAATTATAAAATTCTAGCAAAGTGGCATACGATAATAACAATGAGCGCAGCAATGAAACCATTTACAGCCAGCGATTGAAAGCTGGTAAGAAAAGAACTTACTTTTTTGATGTCCGTGCTACGAAAGGGAATGATTATTTCATTACTTTGACTGAAAGTAAAAAAAGATTTGAAGATGGCGGTTACGATCGACACAAGTTATTCATATATAAAGAAGATTTTAATAAATTTTTAAAAGCACTTACTGAGACTATAGAACACGTGCGAACAGAATTAATGCCTGATTTCGATTTTGATGCGTTTAACCATGAGTATTCCGAATCAGATAATCAACAATCTTACAATCAGTCAACATCAGCTAGCAATGAGTCTAGTGCCGTACCTGATGATACTTCTAACAATACTTACGATTTAGGCTCAGCAGAAGTTGATAAGTGGTAATTCGAAATTTACAACTGAACAAACACGAATATCCTGATTTAACAAGTCAGGATTTTTTTTCCTCCTATGCCTGCTTTACTTTTGCCAGCTATTTAAATTAGGATTTACCTCTTTTAAGTAAGTTTTATTATGAAAAATATTCGCAACTTCTGCATCATTGCACATATCGATCACGGGAAAAGCACCTTAGCCGATAGATTACTTGAACACACGAATACCATTGGGGAACGGCAAATGATGAATCAAGTGCTTGATGACATGGATTTGGAGCGTGAAAAGGGAATTACCATAAAAAGTCACGCCATTCAAATAAATTACCCGTATAAAAATGAAGTCTATACACTTAATTTAATTGATACACCAGGTCATGTTGATTTTAGTTACGAGGTAAGTCGTGCTTTGGCCGCTTGTGAAGGGGCTTTGCTTTTGGTTGATGCATCGCAAGGCATACAAGCACAAACAATATCTAATTTGTATCTTGCTATTGATAATGATTTGGAAATTATACCAGTTATTAATAAAATAGACATGGATGGAGCGATGATTCCGGAGGTTACGGATCAAATTGTAGAATTGATTGGATGCAAACCTGAAGATATTTTATTGGCAAGTGGCAAGAGCGGTATTGGGATTGAAGAGATTTTAGCAGCAATTATTGAAAGAATTCCAGCACCAAGTGGACGCGAGGACGAACCATTACAAGCCTTGATTTTTGATAGTGTGTTTAATAGCTTTCGCGGGATAATAATTTACTATCGAATATTCAATGGCCGCATTAAAAAAGGTGACAAGGTCAAATTTTTTAATACAGGGCAAGAGTACTTTGCAGACGAAGTAGGTATTTTAAAGATGGGTATGGAAGTGAGAAAAGAGGTTTTAACAGGTGATGTTGGATATATCATTACAGGAATCAAGAATGCGAAAGAAGTAAAAGTAGGGGATACCTTAACGCTCGCATCTAATCCTTGTTTAACGGGTATCAATGGGTTTGAAGAAGTAAAACCAATGGTATTTGCGGGGATTTTTCCAGTAGTGACAGAAGATTTTGAAGAATTGCGCGATTGTATGGAAAAGCTACAATTAAATGATGCCTCACTTACTTTTGAATTAGAAACATCGCAAGCTTTAGGTTTCGGATTTCGTTGCGGATTTTTAGGTTTGTTGCACATGGAAATTATACAAGAAAGATTAGAACGAGAGTTTAATCAGTCTGTCATAACAACTGTGCCTAACGTGAGTTTTGTAGCTTATACCACGAAAGAAGAAATAATACAAGTTAATAATCCAGCGCAAATGCCTGAACCAAGTAGATTGTTGCGAATTGAAGAGCCTTTCATCAAAGCTCAAATTATTACTAAGCCTGATTATATCGGAAACATACTTACACTTTGTATTAATAAAAGAGGCATCTTGCTCAATCAAAGTTATTTAACACCGACGCGAATTGAGTTGACCTTTGAATTGCCATTAACGGAAATAGTTTTTGACTTTTATGATAAGTTGAAATCGCAAACGCGTGGTTACGCATCCTTCGATTATCATCCAATTGGATATCGGGCGGCTGATATTATTAGAATGGATATTTTGTTGAATGCAGAAAAGGTAGATGCGCTAAGTGCTCTGATTCATCGTACACGCTCGCAAGATTTTGGAAGAAAACTATGTGAAAAGCTCAAAGAACTCTTACCCCGTCAACAATTTATGATTGCCATTCAGGCCGCTATAGGAGCGAAAATTATTTCACGAGAAACAATTTCCGCAATGCGAAAAGATGTAACCGCAAAATGTTATGGAGGTGATATTAGTCGTAAACGGAAGTTGTTGGAAAAGCAGAAAGAAGGTAAGAAGAGAATGCGTCAAATTGGTAATGTAGAAATACCTCAAGAGGCTTTTTTAGCAGTACTAAAACTTGATGATTAAGATCAAGTAAGATGTAATTTTATGCATCTTTCCTCATTGCATAGAAATCTTTCCTCGAATTTCTAAGTTTATTTTTATAGAATTTTTACGAGGATAACATTTCAATTGAAATGTGATAAAGTTATGGTAACCATTAAGTAATGTCAAGGTAATTCACGACTCGCAATTTTGTATAAAATTCGAATATGGTATTTTATCATTCTAAAAGTCTTATCGAAGAGCAACTCGCCCAGCAGTTGAAAACGCGATTTGTGGTTGATACACAAAACATCTTTAGCTCAACGCCTCGCCAACAGGCTGAAATTTTTGCAAATCATACTACACTGCTCTATTCCTCCTTGGATTTGAGTTTGTATAATGACATATCAAGCTACAACACGGAATTGAATTGTATTGATGAAATGATTGGTGCGATTCAACAAAAGTCGAATATTCGAAAAGTGATCTTACTTACATACCCTGCCTCTTACATTAATTCAGAAAATATTTTTCTTCGACATAAGGGTATTATTGAGAAGAAATTTTATGATACGGGTTTAGAGATTTGTTACTTGCATGTACAAGCTGTTGTTAATCCATTCCAAAAGATGCATAATCTTCATCGATTATTCTATCAGCCAGATTCGAATGATTACTTAGTTCCTAAAGATTCTAAAAGTCTGATTTATTCTGTTAATCTGAGTAATTTAATGGAGATAATTATCGAAGCTGAAACGCATGCGCATGTCGGTCATTTTGATGTATTTGATGAAATATTTGATTTGCAAACATTCTTCAAAAACTACAGCAGTGCGGATTTGAAAAGGGTTGAGCCTCTGTATTTATATTTCAAAAGTTATATGGGTAAATACGCGTCACCAAGTTTACTCAAATTATTTTTACGCAGAGAAGCACGAATGTATTCCTATCGAACTGAAAAGGAATTTGGTGTAAAACTAAATGCGATAAAACCTGTCGTACATGAATATTACGAGAGCCAAGATTATAAAGTATCGCCTGTATTTGGAACCAAAGGTTTTAAGTTAAGCACGTAATATTCATTCTACGATTTACTTGAAGTTGGAAATGAAGAAGCCCTTTACTCATGGCTTCTTTCAATGAACGCCGATTTCTCATT
Source organism: Chitinophagaceae bacterium (assembly GCA_044234005.1). Lineage (GTDB taxonomy): Bacteria > Bacteroidota > Bacteroidia > Chitinophagales > Chitinophagaceae > OLB11. Next base: position 23,600 of record JBIIJE010000015.1, read on the forward strand.
TGCCCTGATTAGACAATCCAGAGCTCGTCCATCAATATTTCCAATCACACGAATTTGTCTCATATCTTAATATAACATTGCAAAGTTTGGTCGAAGTGTGACTCTGCTAATAAATAGTTTTCTGGGATCTCTTCGTCCAAAGTAAAAAAAGCAACTAGCTTAGTGCCAGCTGGTTTTTGAAGAAGTTGTTTAAAAAAATATCGATTGTAGTAATGATATAAATTTTCATCATGATCAATAGTGTCATTCATTTTAGCGGCATCATCCAATTGTTCATGAAATGAATTGAAAAAATAGAAATGATCATACATTTCAAAGTTTAATTGATCCATATTTCCATGAATGAAATTTACATTTTTTAATTTAAAAATTTCATTGGCTTTTAAAGCAGCTTCATGTAAATCTGATCTTTGTTCGACACCGTAAAAAGTAGTTTCGGGAAAATGATAAGCGGCTGTCAAACAAAATTTACCAATACCACTTCCGATATCAAGAACAGATTTATTCCTTTCGGATGCCAAAAAACTTGCTGCTTTTAGAGCCACTTCAATTGGGGTAAAATGGTTTTTATTAAACGAAGCAATTTCCGTTGGAAACAAACTTAAAAAGTACGCATCGTTTTTAAAGTACATATCTAATTGACGATTCGCAATTGACATACACTATTGCGCTGAAATGCTATCTGTGTTCTGTGGTGCTTCAGTTTCTTCAACACTGGGTGGTGCGAAAAGAGGTGTTGTATTTTCACCTAAGTTTAAATTCAATTTGCTTAAAGTTGGATAATCAGCGTAGCTCCATTTTCCGAGTACGGTTGCTTTTTTTAATAACATAACACCTGGATTTGCTCGCATTGCTGTTTTGCAAGTAGTGGCATCTATCGTTGTAAACTCCATCTGCAAACCATGCTTTTGTTTAAAAGCATTTGTTTCTATATCATTCGATGAACATACGGCAAGTATTGGGATATTAGCTTTTTTACAATCTTCTTCAAGTTTTTTCAAAGTCGCCATATTTGAGGTATTTGCTTCATTTACATTTTTTATAAAAACAAGAAATAAATTACCCGGATAGTTTAAAATATTTTGTGTGATATCCTCACCATTATAATTGCCAATTACGAAGTCTTTTACCCCTGGTGCGTTTTGTTCCTCACGAATTACTTTACTGAATGTTGTGTCATAGGTCCAAGTTGAATCATCCCACGGATAATTGTTCATATCAAATTCTTGCTTTTTGCCATTCTTCTCATAAACCAAAGTGGTTACTATTTCTGCTGGTAAATAATTTGGTCCTGGTGTCATTTCAGTTACTAGATTATTGCCAACTTTATAAGCAAGACAATCTTTAAATGGTAAATGTTTCAATGCCAACCATTGCATCATTAGGCAAGCAACTAGTGTGAGAATCATTATCGCGTTCGCAATTTTGTTCGAAAACATTTGCTTTACATGTTTGCGCAACAATAAAATAATTGTGATAAGTACCATAAGTATGATATCTTTCCAGAACGATTCATTAGCTTTTAATTTAATACAATCGCCGAAGCAGCCGCACTCTTTAATATTGCCACTAAACATCGCGTAAGCAGTTAAGAAAGTGAAGAACAAAGTGAGTAAAAATATTAAATAGGAAAATAGCTTGAAACGATATCCGATTATCAATGCAACACCGGCAATGATTTCAAAGGTTATCATCATGATTGAAAAAGCTAATGTGTATTCGTTGAGCCAAGCCATTAGTGACGGCAAATAACCTTCTCGAGTCCAAACTTCAAAAAATTCACTCATTTTAAATGCCAAACCAGAAGGGTCATTGGCTTTAATGAGTCCTGAAAAAATAAATAGCAGGCCTACTAAAACTCGAACTACCAGTAGTATGTGTTGCAAAAGCTTATTTTCTTTCATGTTTTTTTTTATTATTGGAACAAATATAGTTGGCATGCTCACATTGTGGTAAGGAAATTTGCAGTTTAAAGTTTTATTAGTAATCGTGAATTTTTTGTTTCCGCTATTATTTTATTTCTTTGTCGTCAAATGAATAAAATCATTGTTGCGATCGATGGCTTTTCGTCAACAGGTAAAAGTACCTTAGCAAAGCAATTGGCTGGCAAACTTGGCTATACTTATGTTGATAGTGGTGCTATGTACCGTGCTATCACGCTCTATTTTTTGGATATGGAGCTTGATTTGAAGAGTTCAACTGAAGTCGAAGATTCATTGGCTCACATAGAATTGCGCTTTGAAGACAATCTAATTTGCCTTAACGGACAAAAAGTACATGAACAAATTCGTACCATGTCAGTAGCTAATTTAGTAAGTGAAGTGGCCGCATTGCCTGCAGTAAGAACATTTGCGGTAGCTCAACAGCAAAAAATGGGTGTAAAAAAGGCTTTGGTGATGGATGGCCGAGATATTGGAACTACTGTCTTCCCACAAGCAGAATTAAAAATTTATTTAACAGCCAGTGAAGAAATACGCACGCATCGTAGATATGATGAAATGAAGGCTAGTAATAGTTTGATTACCTTGAGCGAAGTAGCTGCAAATTTGGCGCACAGAGATTTAATTGATTCAACTCGTGAAGTGAGCCCTTTACGCATGGCAAAAGATGCTAGAATACTTGATAATTCAAATATGAGTATGGATGAGCAATTGTTTATTGCTTGGGAATGGGCTATGGAACGTATTCAAGGGACAGACACTCATTAAGTTCAGATGTTGTTGTCATACCCATGTGATTTGTGTCGCAGACTAAATTTTATCTCAACAAATTTTTCGGGATAAGAAACTCATACTTTATTCATTAGTATTGCTCCGCTTTATTTGCATCTATACAAGTGTTCCGCTTTCTTCATGTAATGTTTTGAGAATGTGTTGCATTCTTTTTTCATTCGGTTGTAATCGAATGTTTTTTAAATCTAAGAGGTCTTCTTTCAGATTTTCAAAATCTAAAGCTAGAGCTTCGTCTTGCCTTAATGCGGCAGAGATTTCGCTTTTTAGCGTTGAATTTGTTTCGCCAAAATGGTGAAGTAATAAATCATTGGGTGTAAAATTATGCATGTAAAAATCATTTCATTAGTCATTAAACGCCTTCTTAGCATGAAAAGTACTTACTTGACAGTCTATAACATTTCAATAACGAGAATAGATTTCTAGAATTTCAAATGCTTAACAGTATTACCATTGTTTATTAATTGTTTTAAAGAATCAATTCCTATACTTAAATGTCTTTCAACAAATGATGTTGTTACTTTCGTATCGCTATCTGCAGTTTTTACACCTTCTGGCACCATAGGTTGATCGCTAACTAGTAGTAATGCTCCCGTAGGAATGTGATTGTAAAACCCAGTAATAAATATGGTGGCGGTTTCCATATCAATAGCCATGGGTCTAATTTTTTTAAGGTATTCTTTAAACTCTAGATCATGTTCCCAGACTCTTCGGTTGGTTGTATAGCAAGTCCCTGTCCAATAATCGTAACCTTTATCGCGTATCGTGGTAGAAATCGCTTTTTCTAATGCGAAAGCGGGTAGGGCAGGTACTTCGGGTGGGAAATAATCATTGCTTGTTCCTTCGCCTCTTATTGCAGCAATGGGCAATATTAAGTCGCCTACTTTATTTTTCTTTTTCAGCCCGCCACATTTACCTAAAAATAAAACTGCTTTTGGCGCAATCGCTGTAAGTAAATCCATCACCGTAGCTGCGGAGGCTGAACCCATTCCAAAATTAATGATTGTAATCCCATTGGAAGTTGCACATTGCATGGGTTTGTCTTTCCCTATAATTTGGCATTTATGTTGTTTGGCAAAAAGCTCAACGTAGTTTGAGAAATTAGTAAGTAAGATATACTTGCCGAAATTTTTTAATTCTTCACCTGTGTATCGAGGGAGCCAATTCTGTACAATGTCGTTTTTTGTCTTCATGAATCTATTTCTGTTCGAAGTTAGTAAAAAGGATTCAACAATATTTTAATGATGGATTAAAAAATCATCATTAAAAGTAAAACTAAAAAGAGGCTGCCTTGTTTAGACAGCCTCTTTCTATTTCGCATTCAAACCTTATTTTGTTTTAGGCTTCCCAATCACATCCTTTTTGCGAGGTTGAGGTTGGCGTGGTGCTTGCTTAGGTATGACAGCACCTTCTGGAACAGGCACGGCTACATTTGGGTTGGCAACCATTTTTACCCTTGAGTTGGGTTTAACATTTTCAGGTATTGTAATTGTTTGATTCAAATTCCGTTGTTGCTTTAAATGCTCCTCAGTCATTGGCTGCTGGTTAGGAATGGGTGTTGTAGGTACTGCTGTTCGTGTAGGCGGTATTGCTAATTGTTGATTTGGCAAGGGTTCAGTTTTTACAGGCTCGCGGCGCCTATCTTGAGCATTAGCTGTGTAAAGAATACACATGAAACAAATTATATTAATTATAGTTTTCATTGTTTTATTTATTTAAATTGTGAAAAGATATTTAAAGAAGGACTAAGAAACGAATGCCCCTTGATCCATTAATTTTATTTGATTATCGAATAATATGACCGCTGAAAGTGCAATAATATGGATCTCCGGTTGTGGATTGCGTGGTATTATGGAAATTGGATAATTGTACATTTATTGTATCACCAGCCGCCAATTGCACATCAGCCGAACCATTGATGGTTTCATAGCTTCCTAATCGATTTACTGTTTTTTCAATATAACTACCTTCTATTGCTAAATTGTTCTTTATTAATCCGATTAGAATAAATCCACTAGTAGCAGTGTTATTGCCAACAAATTCTGCAGAGTAATCGAAGTGATAAATGCCTGAGGTAGGAACTATAAAAATACCCGTTGCAGGATCATAACTGCTTGATAAATCAAAATTTTCTGTGATATAAACCACAGGATTAATTGATGTACTAGCAGCAATTGTGCCGCCTGTATAACCACTTGCTTTGAATGCTACTGGACCTTCCCAAACTGCTACACCGTTGGCATCTCGCTTCAATGTTGCTCCTACGGCAGAAGAACCATTGTTATAAATCATTTTGCCTTCTATCTGAGCTGCGTAAGTATTTGAAGCCCCTATGGGATCATAAGCTAATAAACCATAGCTTGCACCACCTACTGCTGGAGCACTTGAAACTCGACTGAACATCCCGTAGGATGTAGAAGCAGAATTAGATGTTACTTCTGTTACTACGCCATAATTAAAATCGTTGCCTTTTGTATCTACATACAAACCTGCTTTTTCCAATGTAAATCCTGCTGTTGTGTCATTTATTCGTTCACTAACTTCTACATTGCCAAACCATGAAGCTGTAATTACTCCTGTGCCACTTATATCTAAACGAGCTTCAGGATTTTCGGTACCGATACCTACGTTGTAAGTATCGTCATCTAAAGTCATTATATTTTCAAAACCAGAAGAAGGGTATAGGTTATTTGCGTGGAATTGTAGTTGACCATCCGCATTTTCATGTATATTAAAGGCATTTCCTGTGTTTGTATTATTAAATGAAACTGAAGGATCAGGAGAATTTAATGTTGATGATAAATTTAATACAGACCCAAAACCAGGTGAAGATCCGATATGAGCTTCACCATTTACGTCTAGTTTGTGAAATGGGTTAATGGTGCCTATACCCACATTGCCACTTGTGTTTATGGTTACCAAATCATTTGCACCTGCAGCTGGCCCGTGTGAAAAACGTAACGTATTATCGTTCATGTTTTTCATATGAAAAAAGCCTGCAGCATTACTTGGTAATAATGAAATTGTCCCCTGGGTTGTAGCATTGTCGCCTGTTGCGATCACTCCATTTACATGTAATTTTGCGCCTGGCAAGGCAATGCCTACACCTACATTTGAGCCATCATCAGTAATTTGTGAATTAGCTAATGTAGATGTACCAGAGAATTTAGGTACTGTATTCGTTGTTCCTGTTCCGCCCATTTTATTATTAAATGCAGTCCAATCGGTATTGCTTAATTTACCAGTATTGGTTGCATTGGCAGTTGGGATATTGATAGTAACTGCATTTGTTCCGCTACCAGTAACAGCAGTATTTGTACCTGCAGAACCCATAGTTACAGAATTTACAACAGCACCTGTTGCACCATTGACACTTGTTACACCACCACCAGCTGCTGGTGTTTGCCATGTAGCTAATCCTGTAGCATCAGAAGTTAATACTTTACCAGCACCAGGTGCACCGCCAGAAATTCTTACTTGTCCATTTACATCCAATTTAGCTGAGGCATTGGGTGTGGTAGTTCCTACACCCACAGAGGTACCATTGTCAAAAACTTGTGAGTTACCCATGGTATTTGTTCCTGTTGATTTAGGAAGTAGATTGGTAGTAACAGTGCCACTTAATTTATTATTGAATGTAGTCCAATCTGTATTGCTTAATTTACCTGTATTGGTAGCATTGGCTGTTGGGATATTGATGGTTACTGCATTTGTACCACTACCTGTTACTGCAGTGTTTGTGCCAGCAGAGCCCATTGTAAGTGAGTTTACGACAGCACCTGTTGCACCGTTCACGCTTGCTACACCGCCTGCTGCTGGTGTTGTCCAAGTCGCTAATCCAGTTGCATCTGAAGTAAGGACCTTGCCAGCACCTGGCGCTCCGCCTGTTATTTTTACTTGTCCAATTACTTCCAATTTAGTTGTAGGCGCAGTTGTTCCAATACCTACATTGCCATTCACACTATCAATTATCATACGTGTAAAATTTGTACCACCAATTCTTGTTGCAAAACCAATATTACCTGTTGCATTAAACAATAAAGCTCCACTGTTTGCCAATAAAGCTAAGTTAGGTCTAGGAATCCCGGGGCTATATGCTCCACCTGCAGAGCTCGCTTTTGTAAAACCAAAAGAGCTCCCTGCATCATTGAATATTTGCATAGTTGCAAAATCTGATGCACCTGTACCCGTAGATGTAATTCTCATATCAGCATTCGGGCCATTTTGAATATGAAATTTAGCCACTGGTGAAGTAGTACCCAAACCTACATTGGTGCCATTATCGAATAATTGCGAATTGAAAATTGTATTTGCCGCAGTAAATTTAGTAATGAAATTTACTGTGCCTGTTCCAGCTGCAGAGGTTGAAACTGCACCAAGTCTAGTATCTTGATTACTTTCAACTGTTTCGCGTGCCACACCTGCTTTATCTGCATAGATTGCATAAGGAACAGAAAGAAGTTGAGTGGTGCCTGCTTCTACATAATTAGAACCACCATTTGGGTCAATAGCTACACGAATGTACTTATTGCCGGTTTCCCATTTTACAGTTTTCATTTCCCCGATGGTTGCCATACCATTCCCAATTTGTAAGGTATATAAACCAAACTCATTAGTTGTAACAAGCTGTATTTCTTCGTATTCTGGTACGGTAGCATCAGCAGTTGGAAGTACGGATAGTTTCAATGCTAATTGCTTAGTCATCAAAGGATTTCCTTTTGCATCGCGGGCAATGCCTTGGTAGTTAAATTTTTGAGGCACTTGGGCAAATGCCGATGTGCTTTGCAACACAATTGCGCCCATGAAAAGGGCAAGTGTAAAAATGATGTTGGAGACTTTTTTCATAATTAAGTTTTTATTGAGTTTGAATGATAAAATATGAATTGATTAATTAGTTTTTTGAATTTTAAAAGAAGCTTGTTGCTTTTGGTTCGTTTCATTGCTTTGTTGCAACATAATAAAGTAGTTGCCAGCTGCAAGTGCAGAAAAATCTAGTTTCCATTTGTAAGGATTGATTTGAGTGGCATTTTCTTTATTGAAAATAGTCTTTCCGCTTACATCCAACAATTGGAAATCGAAATCAGCAGCTAGAGCTTCATCTGACTCTATAAAAACAAAATTTTCCGAAGGGTTAGGATATACTTTCAACAATTGCTCGAAAGCGGTGCCGGAAATATTTCCACCTGAATTAGATTTGCCAGCAGAATTTGGTTGGAGCAAGCCTTGGGTGACTATAATATTACCTGCTTTTTGGGTTGATACCAAGGTCATTTCACCGATACTATAATCGAATCGCATGCCTTGTATCGTAGCTGAATTGCCTGTAACATTAATGCCTGATTGTGCAAAGGCTCTTGACCCGAATAGGCAGCCTGCTAAGATGAGGGGTAAAAGTGTAATTTTTTTCATATGATTTATATTGTTGTAAAAATAGTTCAGTGATTTATGGGCTTAAAGAAGAAATGAGAAATTGGCTGATTTGAATGATTATATGGTCAATTTTTGAGAGAAAGTGGTACAAGAGGATATAATTATACCGATTATCAATATACTAAGGTCCAATAATTTCTTAATTACAATGAACAATGAGTATTTTAATGAAATAAAAAGAGGCTACCTTGCCTAGACAGCCTCTTTCTATTTCGCATTGAAAACTTACTTTACTTTCGGCCTTCCAAACACATCCTTTTTGCGAGGTTTAGGTTGGCGTGGCGTTTGCTTAGGTATGACAGTATCTTTTGGAACAGGCACGGCTACATTTGGGTTGGCAACTATTTTTACTTTTGTGTTGCGTTTAATATTTGCAGGTATTGTAATCGTTTCATTCGAATTCCATTGATATTTTAATTGCTTTGGAAGTTGACTCTTAATTTCTAATAAAAAAGCCGACGTTTAAAGTCGACTTTTTTATTAGAATTTACATTTGCATTAATTTTAATGAATCTCCGCATTTATACCTAATAAATTTTTACCATTGCTAAAGTTAACCTATTGAATAATTTAGTCCTGAAGTATCTTCTATTGAGCTTGCAGCAGAGTTCATTAAGATAGAGTTGAATATACTTCAAACTTATTTTTTGATAAATTCCGTTGAAGACACGCTTTGCATTACCAATTGCAATGTGTACCCACTTTAGTGTACTCTTATTTTTTCTGTACTTGATATCTCGGTGTAATGACCTTTTACGCTGTCTTTTAAATCAACATAACTTGTGCTTTTCTCGGAAAAAATTATGCATTCGGGTTCTATGATTTCAGTAACAGCTTGTGTTATTTCCTTAGATTGATGCGTTTCCATAACTTTCATTTTGTAATAGCCGCAGTGTTTGCTTTCGTTTCCATTTGAATCTTCTAAAGGTGTTGACGCTGCAACCACTAGTCCATTTTAAACATTCGTACTTCCTCTACCAGTCTTGGTTTGCGACTTATCAAAGTTATTGGTTTCTATTTTAAAATATCCCTCATCGAGTTCCAACATACCTTTTAAGTTATACATATCATCACGTTTTCCCATGCCTATTCGAATTACATGGAACATCCTCAAAACACTTTCATAGCGTGGCAAGTTGAGTTGTCGCTGAAGTTCATTGCACGAAATCCCCTTTTTGGTAAAGCAAATCAAAGCCATTGCACTATACCACACTTGTAAATTTAATTTTGAATGTTCCATTACAGTTCCACTACGAAGCGTTGTTCTGGATTTACAACTTTTACATTGCCATTGCATCTTGCCTTTAAGCCAATAATGCTGTTCACTTTTGCATTTCTTGCAAAAGATACCTTCATGCTCGCGTTGTAATCGAAAGTGTTCTTCACAATCTACAATAGTCGAGAACTCATTCATGAAATTTAAAATATTCATTGTACTTTGAATTTGAGTACAAAAATCAACTGACACTACACCTCTAGTTTACGCAGTGGTAAGGAAACGGAGATTCAAATAATTATTTGTTGAAAAGGGTTATATCATTTTTATATTTAGAGAAATCGACAACTAGTCTTTAACAATCGAATTTAAGCTAAATATTCAATTTATTTTACATGGACAGTAGATTTTGTTGATTCTATCGATTATTTGGTTGAAATCATTGAGTAATCGGTAGGTGAATTAAGAGTTTTATCGAAGTTAATGCTGGAATAATTCAAACTATGAAATATTCTATCAAGTTCCGCTACTTGTAATTAGCGGTAAGAATTAATCTATAAGCTTTATGCCGTTTTTAAATAAATGAGAAAATCTCATTAGAAATGAATGAAATTCGTATTTCTATAACATACCAATAAGTTTTAAAATTGGAATAATTTTTGATAGTCTGAATCTCTTACCTTAATTTTGCAATCCCAAATTGGTACCGCACGTGCAAATTTTCAAATAAATGACTGAGCTTTCAGTAACTGAAAAAGGGTATTACCTTTTTGGATTGATAGTTTATTGTATTAAAACGCGTTAAAATTTACTATGGCTGCAGCAAAAAATGCGAAATTAGCTGAACGAATTAGTTTCGGCAAAATTAAACAGACCTCTGAACAACCCGATTTATTGGATATTCAGCTAGAGTCTTATTCAGAGTTTCTTCAACTAGAGACAACTCCCGACAAGCGAAATAACGAAGGTCTATTTCGTGTTTTTAAAGAGAATTTTCCAATTACGGACACAAGAAATATTTTCGTTCTTGAATTTTTGGATTATTTTGTTGACCCGCCAAGATACTCAATTGACGAGTGTATTGATCGTGGATTAACTTATTCCGTCCCCTTAAAAGCAAAATTGCGTTTAAGTTGTAATGATGAAGAACATATCGATTTTGAAACGATTGTACAAGATGTTTTCTTAGGAAATATCCCTTATATGACACCTCGTGGAACTTTCGTTATCAATGGTTCGGAGCGCGTAATCGTTTCGCAATTGCATCGTTCGCCGGGTGTTTTCTTTGGTCAATCAACACATCCCAACGGAACTAAAATATATTCTGCTCGTGTAATTCCTTTTAAAGGAGCCTGGATGGAGTTCGCTACAGATATTAACAATGTTATGTATGCTTACATCGATCGAAAGAAGAAGTTTCCAGTAACGATGCTTTTACGTTCGATTGGATTTGAAACGGATAAGGATATTTTGGAATTGTTCGGAATGGCTGACGAAGTAAAAGCAGATAAGAAGTCACTTGAGCAACATATTGGAGCTCGATTAGCTGCTCGTGTTTTACGCAGCTGGACTGAAGACTTCGTTGATGAAGATACAGGAGAGGTAGTTTCTATCGAGCGAAATGAAGTTATTTTAGATCGTGATTCTATTTTAACAGAAGATAGTATCGATATGATTATTGATTTAGGTATCCAATCTATTTTCTTACAAAAAGAAGAAGCGGGTGGTGACTTCTC
>JBIIJE010000105.1:0-8782 GCA_044234005.1 Chitinophagaceae bacterium
GATTACTAATTATGCAACATCCGAAAATGTAAATAATGCTGTAACATGGTTAAAATCTATCAACCAAAACAAACCATTTTTTTTATGGTTAGCTTTTAATTCACCCCATGAGCCTTTGCATTTACCACCAGCAAATTTGCATTCTTACACAGGTTTAAGTGGCACTCAAGCAAATATCAATGCACAACCTAAACAATATTTTAAAGCTATGATTCAAGCCATGGATCACGAAATGGGACGCTTGTTTGATAGTCTTCAAGTGATGAATAAATTAGATAGTACTGATATTGTTTTTATTGGCGATAATGGTAATACACCTCGAACAGCACAAATTGCGGACACTGGTAAAGCCAAAGGAACGCTTTATCAATATGGAGTTCATGTACCTATGATTATTGCTGGCCCAAGTGTTGTAAATCCTAATAGAGCCAGTGATGCTCTGGTAAATACAGCTGATATTTTTGCAACCATCGTAGAAAATTTTGGTTACATAAATTGGCTAACACAAATACCAAACAACAAACCAGTAGACAGTAAAAGTTTGCAACCTATTATAAAAAATACCACTGATAGCATTCGCACTTGGAGCTTTTGTGAGTTGTTTAAATTAAATACCGATAGTTCAGATGGCAAAGCTATACGAAATAGAAATTATAAACTCATTCGTTTAGATTATGGAGCAGAGGAGTTTTATAATTTAACTTTAGATTCTAACGAAACAACCAATTTATTGAATGGGAATCTTTCTGTAACAGACATAAGCAATTATCATTTTTTATGTGATACCATTACTGCACTAACAGGCTCAGGAAGTTGCAAACCCTTAAATCTCAGCGAACATAACAAGTATCAATTTCAAGTTTTCCCTAATCCATTTGAGAGTCATATTCAACTAAATAATGTTTCAGTCAATGAGCACTTGAAACTTACAAATACTTTTGGTCAAATTATATATGAGGGGTCTGATATTACAAATCACGAGTTCTCTTCACTACCATCAGGAATTTATTTTCTGAGAAACAGGTCAAATCAAGTATTTAAATTGATCAAGAATTAGTTGTAACTAACATAAATTTAATTGAAGTTTATCTAATTTGCAATTTTTAGAACATTGTATTATCAATACGTAATTTATGAATCGTTCACTTTTTTCGCCACAATATCTCTTTTTTCATTTTCTTTTTTTCTAAACCGGAAAATGCATTCTATGTCCCTAAACAAATTGCAGTATTTCTTGATAAAGATATTACTAGGTTTATCATACCAATTTTAATGAACTATAAGATAAATACGAAAGCATTTCCATGGGAAAAATTGGTTTCAAAATACGCTGAGTAACTTGGCTCATATAAATAAAAGTATGATTTGATATTTAATAAGAGAGTCCTCCGTTTAATTGAAGATACAGAATTTTTAAAAACGACTTTCGCATCTAAACAAAGTCACAGTTGCTAGATTTTTTTATTTTAATCCCGTAACAAATTTTCATTACAACCCAAGAGCAAATAGTAAATGTTAATAGTGTACTATTTTACAGTTTGCATTTTCAACTGCAAAATGTGGTTTTATAACAATCGAGCAAAACGAGATTGGTCTTTAACATTCGCCCAAATTGTATTATTAGATTTAAAAGGCTTTTCAAACCTTGGATTGTATGGTTTGTTCAGGTCTTATCAACTTTGCAATTACAAATTTTAGCTTCAGTGTACTTCCAATAAGCTTTCTTAAATCTCCGCTTCGGATAATCTTGATTATAGCTTCTGTTTGATTCTGGCATTATTGAGCCTCTGCCTAATGCATGAATATCCATGATCATATCTGAGTAATTGTTGAATTCGAATTTGTACTTATTCATCAATTTGCAAATCACCTCTTGTATTGCTAATGCGCGTAAATATGAAATTACATTTTTAACTATACAAATTGAATCTGTTCTGAGTACTTAAGTGATATCATTATCAGCAGTATTCTCATTGAAGTGCTCATTTGTTTTATTGAATATTGTGTGTGAATCTTTAAATATATCCTGCAAACATAAATCAAGGTTTAGTGACGTGCTATTTGTTGAGTTTTCTTGAGTAAATATTAATCAATTAGCTTGAGACGCTTTTTTATCTTTCAATTCTGTGTTTGCTTTCTTTCTGACTTGTATTAGTATTACAATGCTGAAAAGTCTGATGGCTGTGATGAAAGCCCAAATAATAATTAGTCAGTTGTTTAATAATTTTATTTTTTTTATTTTTTATTTTCTTCAATATCTTTTTTCGTGGTTTCGGAATCAAAATATTTTATATCATCTTGATGAATTACTTCCATTTGAGAATTTGCTAAATAAATATTCGAATCTTCTTTCATTAAATCCTCTTCATCTTTATTTGTTTCATCTTCCGGGTTAGCCGACTCTCTATTCTCAGGGGCTATGTTTCAACGTCTCTTTCGCTATAGCCTGATTCATCATATACTTCATTGGCAATTACTTTATCATTTAATTCATTCTCATGTTCAAGATTAGATGTATTTTTAGATACGGTTTCCGATTTATTAATATCATTCTCTTTGGGCTCGAATTTATGATGATTATTCTCTATGGATACTTCGTCTGGCTTTCCGACAAAGCTATTTAGCGGTAGAAGTTTATTTTATGGTGCGCTACTATTTGTAAATGAAAGCCAATTCGCTGAATAATAGTTTGATTAACATTATTCTTGTGCCCATGGTTTATAAGTGTATTTGAATAGTCTTCTTCAAGTCTGATGAGCTGATCTGAAAATGCACTATGTTTTTCTTGAATTAGATAATTAAGTTCAGAAGCAATCAATTCAAAGTCATCATTCTTAGTTTTATTTTTTCAAACAAATACTCTATTTGTTCTTTTTATTATTGGACTTTTTTATCAAATAAGTCTTGCAAATTGTTTTCATTTTCAAAATTTAATCTAGGAACAATAGCTTCATCTTCAAGTTCAAGAATCTTCGACTAATCGTCGAAATCATCTTTTATTAGATCAGGTTTTTTCACATCTCTATTTTCATGCATAGCTTCATATACATAGTTTTTTAGGGTGTCTAAAAAAGGTTTTTTTGATACCTACATTTTGTTTATTGTGAATAACATTTGCCTCCTAACTCTTCATGTATTATTTCTTCAATACTGTTTATAGATTTGTAGTCACCTTGATTTTTAAACCACGTCATTTGTCTTTTCGCATAATTGCGTGTGTGTTGTTTGATTAATTCTATTGCCTTTTCAAGTGAATATGTCTGATTTAAAAAGTTAAATATCTCTTGGTAGCCAACTGTATTGAGATTTTTATTTTGTTGATAATCAATTAGTTGTATTGCTTCATCAACAAGTCCGTCCTCAATCATCTTATCTACTCTATCATTTATTCTTTGATAAAGAATATCTCTTGGCACATTTATCGTATATCGCGCAATCTCAAAGTTTCTGTATTTTGTTTCTCTTCTTCTAAAGTTTAAAATTGATTGATTATGCGTTTTGGCAAATATTAAAGCTCGCAGCATTCTGTGCGGATTTTGCATTTCTCCATGTTGATAAAATTCAACATCATTTTTAGTAATTTCTGCCTGAAGCCATTCAATTCCATTGAGTTTGTATTGGGTAACTGTATCTCTTTCTATTTCTTTATTAATTGGTGGCATTTCATCAATACCATCGCATAAAGATTTCAAATATAATCCTGTTCCCCCTACAACAATAACTGTGTCGAGTTTTAAAAATAGTGTACTTAATAGCTCTAGCGCATAACGTTCATACATGCCTGCATTTATATCATCATGAATACTATGCGATTGCACAAAATGATGTGTCGTGCTGTATAGTTCTTCTTCATTGGGTGCTGCAGTTCCTATCTTCATTTCTCGAAAACATTGTCTGCTGTCGGCTGATAAAATTTCGGTATTGTAGTATTTTGCTAAAGCAATCGACATCGCAGTTTTGCCACTTGCTGTAGCGCCGCCAATTACGATTATTTTTTTCATGATGATTTTTCGGTAATAAAATTAAATATCTTCCGTGAAGTTCTCATCTGTGCCATAGTCTTCTTCGCTTGTATTTTCTTCTTCGCCCTCATCGCCAAATCCGTCTTCGTCTTTATTTAAATCGTATTTTTCAACGACATCAACCACATTTTCTTTTTCAATCATTGCGGTGCCAAATTGGCTAGGTGATAGTCCTTCTGTAAATGTACAACGAGGATACTTGCTAGTGTCTTCGGGTAGCGGAAATAGTGTAGCAATTTCTAAATAGAATACCCATTTTTTCAAATGGTCGCATTCGTAAATAAATCTTTGATGTGGGTCGTTAATTAGTGCGCCTAAAGGGGTTCGCTTCATACTAAGCGCTGGTGCATCGCGTAAATTTTTTTCGACAATTGATGAAACTTCTTTCTCTTTTAACCACTTGTTATTACTCACAAAGATTGAAGCTTCCATTGCTTCTGGTAATTGGAAATGAGTTTTTAAACAAGTATGTAATTCATAATAGGTTTGACTTGATAATATTTCAATGTGCCTGCAAATTGAGGTGTCTTCTTCCCAGTGGATAATAAATTTTAATAAGGACATTTCGTGCGTTTTCTCTTGTTTACAAACATACTACTTTGGTTCTATATTTAATTCCTTTGCTTTCAAAATCATATAGGCAAAGGCAGCTTCATATTCATTTGGGATTACACCATCTAAAATAGCTTCTCTCACAGCATCCTTAATATCACCTATCATTCGGCTTGGTTTTAAGTCAAAGGTCTGCATGATAATTTCGCCAGTAATAGGGGGCTGCCAATTCCTTATTTTGTCACTTTCTTCTACTTCTTTTAATCTTTCGCTCACGAGCTGAAAGTTTTCTCGATAACGATTTACTTTCTCTATATTTTTCGAAGTGATATCTGCGTTACAAAGTGTCAGTAAATCATCAATGTCTTCTCCTGCATCAAACAATAAACGTCGCATTGCGCTATCGGTAATGTCACATTTTGTAAGGCTTACTGGTCTGTGGTGCAATTGCACTAATTTTTGCACATAACGCATTTCTTCACCTAAGGGTAAGCGTAATTGCTTAAATATACTGGGCACCATCTTAGAGCCAATCCATTCATGTCCGTGAAAAGTCCAACCATGACCTACTTCAAAAAGTTTTGTAGCTGGCTTGCCAATATCGTGTAACAAGGCTGCCCACCTTAACCAAACATTTTGGGTGTGAATAGCAATGTTGTCAACTACTTGTATGGTATGGTAAAAATTATCTTTGTGACCTTTGCCTTCCACATATTCTGCACCTGCTAAATCATTCAATTGCGGAAATATGTGTGCTAATATACCTGCCCTAAATAATAAGTCAAAGCCTATTGATGGCTTCTTGCTTTGCATAATTTTATGAAGCTCATCAGTGATTCTTTCCTTCGTAATAATTTGAATCCGAGAGGCATTTTTCTTGATCGCTTCAAACGATAAATCAGCTACAGTAAAATTAAGTTGACTTGCGAATCTGAATGCTCGCATCATGCGCAAAGGGTCGTCAATAAAAGTTTGTTCAGGTTCTAGAGGGGTTCTCAATACGCCATATTGTAAGTCATGCAAGCCATCAAATGAGTCGATGAGTTTTCCGTAATCATTTTTGTTTAAACTAATAGCGAGCGCATTAATTGTGAAATCACGTCTCATTTGATCATCTCCTAAATTACCTTCTGTAACACTTGGATTGCGACTATCTGCCGAATAGGATTCTTTACGAGCGCCGACAAATTCGATTTCTAAATCTTGGGTTTTGATTTGAGCTGTCCCATAAGTTTTAAAATAATGAACGTCAGGTTTAGGAGAGAATAAATTTGCGACCGCTTGTGCCAATGCAATACCATCACCAATGCAAACAATATCTATATCTTTTGATACACGCTTAAGTAATTTATCGCGTACAAATCCACCAATTACAAACGCCTCCATGTTCAATTTTCGTGCAGCAAATGCAATTTTCTCAAATATTAGAAGTTCAGTCTTATCAAATGCAATATCCATTTCGTTTGCGAAATTAAGGTCTTGCAAGTGAAATTGCTTTTTTATTCATCAAGAAAATTTCCGCTGCTTTCTCAATTCAATGAATTTCGTATCTATGTGAAATTATAGTTGGACTAGAATGGTATTAAATTTGTTTATTCATAATACCTGATTATTTTTATACCAAACAAATCAGAATAATGAAAAGGACTATCAAACTTAATGGTAAGACGAGTGATATCGTACAGGTAGCATATGAAAGCGATTTAGTAATTAAGAAACAATATGTATTAAGCAATCAGCGGGATGGAGGGGAATCTCATGAACTCGAATTAGATGATGACGACCACATTGAACTGACTTTTGATGATAATACTAGTTGGTATGGAAGTGTGGATACTTTAGATAAAATTTTTCCGCAAATGAAAGATGAAAAAAGGGGGCTCACAACGATTGAGCTTCCTACAAGTTTGCAAGAAGATGGAAATGATAAACGAGGTATTGGTGGAATTGCGCTGAAACTGTTGACGGTATTTGCTAAGAAAAAAATTACAAAAAGTATCAAGGATTTAGCTGTTCAGCATGAGTTAAAATCATTAGAGAACAAAAGTGGATTATATCAAGTTGATGCGGATTTGAATTTATTGCCATTGGGCAATATTCAGAATGATAGTACGTATTTACTTTTTATACATGGTACATTTTCATCTACAAAAGGTTCTTTCGCAGAACTTTGTCATTCTAAAACATTTGAAGTATTGCATCAAACTTATTGTAATGTTCAGCAAAACAGAATGTTGGCATTTCAACATGAAACGCTCAGTAAAAGTGTTTTGCACAATGTGGCAGATTTAGTGAGTCAACTACCTGAGCGTTGTAATCTCCATATCATCACTCACTCTCGTGGAGGCTTAGTGGGTGATACGCTTTGTTTGTTTGCCGAGAATGAATTAGGTTTTAACAAGGATATCTATAATTTATTTGTAAAAGAAAAAAGAAGTGAAGATGTAAAGCAAATTGATGCAATTCGAAAAGCTATTAAAGGAAAGAAAATTATTATCGAAAAATATATTCGCGTTGCTTGCCCAGCTTTTGGTACAAGTTTATTGTCGAATGGTATTGATAACTTTCTGAATGTATTAATGAACTTAGCGAGTGTAGCAAGTCTTAATAACACAATTGTGGGGAGTTGCAAAGAATTACTCAACGCAGTCATACAGTCTAAATCTGATGTAAAGGTGTTGCCCGGTTTAGAAGTAATGAATCCTAATTCTGTATTTCTAAAAAGCCTCAATGCTAAAACTGCTTTATTAGAAAAGGCGAATAAGCAACTATGTGTCATTTCAGGTAATAGTGAGTTAAGCTTAAGTTTCAAAGCGGTGAAGGTGATATTGATGCGTTTGGTGTTTCAACATGAGAATGATTTAGTGGTAAATACTTTGTCGATGTATCAAGGGGTGCCGCGTAAATTTAAATTGCAATATTTCTTTGATGAAGGGAGTGATGTGTCACATGTGACTTATTTTAAAAATGAAAAAACGCAAAAGGCAATTGCTTCTGTAATCAATGCAACTGGAATTCAAATACCTGGTTTCGTTGAGTACAATCAAGAGATTATAAGTGATAGCGATAGAGGTGTATTCGGTTTGGAAGGCGGCAAGGTGATGAAGCAAAGTATTAGTGGAAACAAGCCGATAGTCATTTTGCTACCCGGAATCATGGGTTCTAATCTAGATAAGAACAATCGAAGCGTTTGGATTAATTATGGTCGATTATTGGTAGGTGAATTAACGACTTTGAAGATAAGCGAGCCAAATATAAAAGCGACATCGTTAATTAAAACTTCCTACAAGGATTTAGTGGATTTCTTAAGCGATTCTCATGATGTAATTACATTTCCATTTGATTGGCGCAAGAGTTTGACTGTGGCTGGTAATGAACTCAACATGTATATCAAGCAATTACTCACAAATAAAGTGATAAATGATAAAAAGTTAGCCATTCGAATTGTGGCTCACTCGATGGGAGGCTTGGTAGCACGTGAGTTATTGCTTAATCATGAAACTACTTGGAATGCATTGAATAATCGTAATGGGTTCAAATATCTCATGTTAGGTACACCATGGCTTGGTTCTTTTCGTATTCCAAGTGTGTTATCCGGAAATGATTCAATTATAAAAATGATTGCAAAATTGGATGTATTGCATTCTCAAGATGAGCTGATTGATATTTTTTCTAAATTCCCTGGCTTATTAAATTTACTTCCGATACATGGCGATTACGATTTTTCACAAGAAAACACTTGGAGAACATTTCAGCAAGCTACAGGTTTAAATTGGTCAATACCAGACAAGGCAATGATAACTGAGTTTGGTTTATTTCAAAAGAATGTAAAACAAAAGTTACAACGTTTGCGACCAGAAATGTTTCAACATGTTATTTATGTTGCAGGTAAAGATGATACAACACCTTCTAATTATACAATTGCCAATAATAAAGTGAACATTGTTTATACAAATGAAGGCGACCAAAGTGTAACATGGGCATCCGGTATTCCTGCACAAATCAATCAACTTGAGGCTTTATACTACGTAAATGTTTCACATGGTGGTTTGTCATGCGATGAAAGTCTTTTTGAGGGTTTTAAAGAAATATTGCTAAAAGGCGGCACCAATCGTTTTGAACGGACAAAAGATAAAATAGTGAGTGCCACTCGCTCCGTGAAAGTACAAGAACAAGATGTATTCGAATTGAATGAAGAAAATACATAC
>JBIIJE010000182.1:0-2792 GCA_044234005.1 Chitinophagaceae bacterium
ATTGCAAACTTTATTGACAGAGCATCTCAAAGAGAATATACCGCTGTTAAAATTTACGATATTCATCAAAAAAACAAACTTGATAGTGATACTTTAAACGAACCATTACCAGAATATATAAGCAACAAAAAATTAATTCCTAGTGAAACTTTTGTTCTAGTCGGTTATTACAAAGACAATATTCATTTAAGTTGGATTAAAGACGAGGGTTTTTATAATGTTCGTTATGGTGACAAGTATGAATTAAGTACCAATGAGATTGGTGCTCAATATTTACTTTTATATTCAAAAGACCAAACCGAATCGACTTTGTTTTTTAAGCTTAAAAGTAATGGGGCAAAAGTTTACACAAAATCCGAATTAAAAAAAGACTTAAAATACAAGACTACGCCAAGTCAAGAAATGTATTTGGTTTATCAGTTGGAAGAAGAATATGAAAAGGAATTTAACAATCTAAAAATTGATTTGTCAAAGCTTGATGGGCTTGGTGAAAACAAAAGACCTATTGCAATAAGTATAGAAAAACTAATGAACTCAAAAATAAAATAGCCAACGCAAATGCAAGCACAATTAAAAACCGCACAAGCCATCACACCGCCAAAGTTTTTAATAGAGCTTGCAAAGCCGACCCAAAAGAAAAATATTTTTAAACCCGAAAGCATTCGGGACCATCGCTTCAAAAAACCGCAACGCACAGCCGCCACTCAATGACACAGAAACTCAAAACTGACAATTGTTTGCATGGACAGTGATCAAGAACCACTGGCTATAATACGGGTTTAGTAAAAGTGGCGGTTCATTGCTCCGCATTCGAAAATTGCATCCTTATTTGTGTCTATGTATAGCTATAATTCGGCTGCCGCAGCATATCAAAAATCCTCTGCGAATAAACCGAACGAAACTGATGCTAAATTACAATATGCAACTTCGTCTCATAAGAACAAATATTATAAAGAAGCAAAGCAAAATTTTGATATCCCAAAGCAAGATAAGAAATTAGACTTAAATATGATTGAAATTTAAAGTCATTACAATATGCTACCAGAGAATGCATCTGCCGCAGACTCACAACAAATTTTAATTTCAAAAACTACAATTGAAAAGAAATCATAAGATGAGTTTTATGCAAAATTCTATTGGTTAAAGAATAATTATAAAAATCAATAACTTACAATGAGAGAATACTATCACAAAAACTAAATGACAAACAGATTCATTATCAATTTGCACGCCTGCATATTAAATTACGTAATGAAAAAAATCTTGAGAACATCTTACAAAAGCCAAATCTAGTGGATGAAATTATCATCTCAACTTAGAATTCGATAACACTTGGAATAAATACCATTTAAGCAAAGAATTGGAAAAACTAATCAACAAAGAAAAAAATCATCCAAATCGAAAAAAGACTTCGAAAGAGAAAAACTTTCAAAGTTTGAAATACGTGAAAATTTCTGAATCGAGTTCAGTTTTATACAATTACAATCAATGAATACTATGAAGAGAAAGTTTGTTGAGTTAGCTTTAACTTGAAACAACTTATTGTTTACATTTACAAAAGAAAAGAAAAAACCAATAAATCAGCATAAAAAGTGATAACAGTTGACAACTACTTAGACAGTCATTATATACACCGAAGTAATTGGTTAAGAGCGGCAGTGTTGGGTGCAAATGATGGCATCATTTCTATTTCAAGTTTGGCCATAGGGGTTGCGGCGGCAAGTTCTACCAGGGAACCTATTATATTAGCAAGTGTTGCTGGTCTAGTTGCAGGCGCTTTATCGATGGCTGCTGGAGAATATGTATCAGTGAGTTCACAAACAGATACAGAAAAAGCAGATATTGAAAGAGAGAAAAAAGAGCTTCAAGAAATGCCAGAAGAAGAATTACAAATTTTAGCTCAAATATATGAGAGAAGAGGCTTACGAAAAGAAACTGCCATGCAAGTTGCCAAGGAGCTCACAGCAGCAGATGCATTAGGTGCCCATATGCGCGACGAATTAGGTATTAATGAGATAAGTCAAGCAAATCCAATACAAGCGGCTTTTGCCTCGGGTGCTGCATTTACAGTAGGTGGATTTTTGCCAGTTTTGGTTGTGTTTCTAGCTCCAATACATAGAATGGAATTTTGGCTTTATAGTTTTACAATATTTTTCTTAATTATTTTAGGGGCAGTGGCTGCTAAGACCGGCGGCTCAAGTATTCCAAAAGCCATTTTACGTATTACTATTTGGGGAACGATTGCCATGGGATTGTCGGCGTTGGTTGGCTATATATTTGGTGTTAGAATATAAAATGAACGAAAAATATTATTTATTCATATCACTGGCATTTGTTGCCGAAATCCTAGGTACTGTTTCAGGATTTGGCTCTTCCATACTTTTTGTGCCGCTTGCTTCATTATTTTTTGATTTCAAAACCGTGTTGGGCATCACGGCCGTTTTTCATGTGTTTAGTAATCTTTCAAAAATTGTATTATTTAAACAAGGTATCAAAAAGGACTTAGCTATCAAACTAGGTGCACCTGCTATTATTTTTGTAATTATTGGAGCCTACATTACTACCTTCTTACCCACCAAAAGCATAGAACTTTCGATGAATATTTTGCTAGCGATAATAGCAATATACTTACTCATAAACTTTAATAAGACATTGAAACAGACTGATTCAAATTTGTATATTGGTGGTATTGCTTCTGGATTTTTAGCAGGGATTGCAGGAACAGGTGGAGCAATTCGTGGCATTACATTATCTGCATTTCAATTATCTAAAGAAGTTTTTATAGCCACTTC
>JBIIJE010000091.1:0-10862 GCA_044234005.1 Chitinophagaceae bacterium
CTTTGTTATCAAGATCTTGATAAAAACAATTTTGCTCAAGAATGAACACTTCATTGCGAATTTGAAGTATTGAATACAGTTCGTAAGTGTTCAACTCATCAAATGATTTTGTTTTAAATAGCATCATATTTTATTTGGAATGGATAAAAATAGGTAAAGATGTGTTTGCTTCATCAAGTATTTCTTTCATTTTATACACTGCTTTGGCTCCATCGAGACCAATATCAAGGCTGTATTCATTTACATACAAATCGATATGATTGCGCATGATGGATTCTTTCATTTCTTGTGCATGTGACGTAATAAAACTAGAAAGTGACTGGTTGTTTTGGTAGGCTACATGAATACTTTTGGCGATGAGTTCATTTATTTCTAGAAGTACTTTCTCATCAAAATTTCTTCGAAGAGCAATACATCCTAATGGTATCGGCAGCTTGGTTTCAGTTTCCCAGTAGGTACCTAAATCCTTTATACACACTAATCCTTTTTCATGATAGGTAAATCTATTTTCATGAATGATGACACCTGCATCCACTTTATGCTTTAACACTGCATCTTCAATCAAATGAAAAGGCATTTCAATTATATTCAGCTTACCACCGAAAGCAAATCTCAATAAAAAATTGGCAGTAGTATGTGTTCCAGGTATTGCAATAAGTTTATTCTTAAGTTCACTAGACTCAAAGTTTTGTTTTGCAACTAGTAAAGGACCAACACCCTTGCCTAAGGCGCCCCCACTTCGAAGCAAAACATAATTGGATTGTACTTGAAAATAATTAGCATAACTAATTTTAGCTATATCTAAATCCCCTCGTAATGCAAGCCTATTAAGCGTTTCAACATCCTCAAACACAAACTCGAAACTGTGTCCATGTAGATCAATTAGCCTTTCATGTATGGCTTCGAAGATAAATGTATCGTTGGGGCAAGGTGAAATACCAATTCGAAAATGCATCAGTTTACTTGGGTAAGTTGTTTAGAAATTGAGTGACGACTTTCGAATAATTTTGAATTGCGAGCTCTATTTTCCATTTACTTGTATCTCTTGGTTCAATATAATTTGAAACACCACGAATTTGCAAAAAAGGAATTTGTTCTTGCAAACACACATAATGTAAAGCCGCACCTTCCATACTTTCGAGGGTTGCATTAAAAAAAGACTTTCGGTATGCAATAGAATCCTGATTGCCAGCTCCACTATTAACAGTGATACTATTTACTTGCGGTAATTTTAAAGTATGATATTGATTTATATTCTTCAGTTTACCATGCTGAAATGGGAATTCATTCTTATCAATAAATGGAAAAGAAGTATAATCGATAAATCCATTGTGGTCTTCAGCTCCTAAATCGCCTATGCAATCTTCGTGAACTTGAAAAACACTTCCTAAATTAATATTTTCATCGTAGGAGCCTGCTACCCCTATTTGTATTATTAGATCAGGTTGAATAGCACATAACTTTTGAATATGATAAGAGGCTTTTAAAATACCCAAGCCATGAGTGTGAAAAGTAATCTCGTGCATGGAAAATTCTTGTTCGCGAATAGGCATTAATTCCATTTCAGTCGCTGCACAAATAATAATTTTCATTTAGCAAAGATGAAGAAAAAAGGAAATAATGCAAATGTGATTTCGCTCACTCAATTATTCTTATCTCGAAATATGTTTGGTACGAGATGCCGAAACGAAGGTTATCAAGTTTAATTTATTGATTTAGCGCATGTAAATAAAATATTGTAAACGAAATTTAAAGTCGAGTGTTGGTTCTTGCAATAGGGATAGCAATGAAAAGCTCGCTGCAGGACTTGTGTATAGCTCTGTGGCGAACTTGTAATGGATAGCCCGTAATTGCCCACAAAAAAGTCTAACGACTGAGCAACTTGTGTTTATTTATATTATCAATGCAATATCATAAACAAAATCTATTAGTCTAATATGATGTTATTTACTTTGCAATGAAATAAATACTAAACTTGAGTAGCTACTTTTGTCTACTTAAAATTATATCATGGTTTACGTTACAAGAATAGAACATTTTAATGCTGCTCACAAGTTGTGGAATCATTCTTGGGATGATGCCAAAAATGCTGAGGTATTTGGCAAATGTGCTAATCCGAATTGGCATGGACACAATTACGAATTGCATGTAACCGTGAAAGGCAAGCCAAATGCAGAAACTGGATTTGTGATGAATGCCAAAACATTGGGCGGCATTATAAAAGAACATGTAGTCGAGGTAATTGATCATAAAAATCTAAATATGGATGTGCCATTTATGGAAGGTAAATTAACCTCCGCTGAAAATTTAGCAATGGCAATATGGGATCAATTGAAACCTCACACCGAAAAAGAAGGAATTACATTGCATTCAATTAAACTGTTAGAAACAAAAAGTATTTATGTAGAATACTTTGGATAAAATAAAAATAAAAATGTCTTACATCAAAACGGAAGATTTCAACGAGCAAGTTTTAAGCGAATTATCTGCGCATTACAAAGGTATTTTGGAAGGCATGGGTGAAGATGTAACTCGAGAGGGCTTAGAAAAAACTCCGCATCGTGTTGCAAAAGCCAATATGTTTTTAACACAAGGCTATAAAATGAATGCTGTGGAAATTATCAATTCTGCTAAATTCAAGGAAAGTTATAGCGAAATGGTAATTGTGAAAGACATAGAACTTTACTCCATGTGCGAGCATCATATGTTGCCTTTTTTTGGGAAAGCACATATTGCTTATATTCCCAATGGTTATATTACAGGTTTAAGTAAATTGGCTCGTGTGGTTGATTGTTTTTCTCGTCGATTACAAGTACAGGAGCGAATGACGCATCAAATACTCGATGCTGTTCAAGAAGCATTAAATCCTTTAGGTGTGGCAGTTGTGATTGAAGCTAAGCATTTATGCATGATGATGCGCGGTGTGCAGAAACAGAATTCATCCACTACCACTTCTGCCTTTATAGGCGCTTTCAAAGAGCATTCAACACGAAGTGAATTTTTAAGATTAATAACCTCAAATTTGCATTAGTTTTATCGCTATTTTTAGCACTTCGATAATTCATCTTAGGCTTAGTATTCAATCTAAGCAATTACGTAGGTATGACAAGAAATCTAGCTTTCGCGAATCGTCTTAGAGAGGTATTCTTAAATGGCACATGGATTGCCAACACAAATTACAAAGAACAATTATTAAGTTTTTCATATGAAGAAGCAATTTTCAAAATTAGCGACTTAAACATGATTGCGTTATTGACATTTCATATCGACTAGTATCTGAAAGGTCTCATACAAGTTATGGATGGTGGAGAATTAGAAATTCGAGATAAATATAGCTTTGATCTTCCAGAAATTAATTCTGCAGCAGATTGGAATAGCTTGGTACAAAATTTTCTTGAGCATGCGGTAATATTTGCTGACCAAGTAGAACAAATGAATGAAGATCATTTTGACCAACCTTTCGTGGATGTAAAATATGGCAACTATGCAAGAAACATAGAAGCCATCATTGAACATAGCTATTATCATTTAGGGCAAATTTCACTTATTAGAAAAATGATAAAGCAAGCTCAAGCATAGTGCCATTCAATTCTTTGATTTAAATGCAGTTGTTTTTACAAAGAATAAATCAATTCTGAATCATTAGCCTACAGCAAAGTAATCCTTAGCCATTCAAAAACTTCAGCACACAACATCATCCGATTAAAATTTTGATAGCCTCGAAGATATCCTATCCCCTTTTTGATAGGAACCCATTATTGACCATCTAATAAGTTCATATCCTCAGCTTCTTCACCTGCTATGCCCTGAATACTTCCAATAAGATGAGAATTATTAAGCAATATCCTATCAATTTGCTTCTCGCGCTCTTTCCATATTTTCTCCATTTGCAGGCGTTCTTTGTCAATTGAACCTTTCAAAAACAAATAAGCTTCATTCATCGATCGCATCTGATTCCTAAATTCATGGCTAGTGAAATAGAGGTATAACATTTCCTTTTTTTCACCTCGGTTTTCATGTGTTTTTTGCGCTCTATATACATTGATAATGCCTTCTCGAATTAATTTTACCACTGCACTTACTTCTTGCATATGACATATCCAAACGCCATCGCGCTGATCAAATTGCTTCATGTCTTTCGGGAAAGTGTGGGTAACCAAAACACAAGCATCTGCATTTACTAGTTTGGCATCATCCTTTAGTTTACCTAACCATTCTTTATTAAAATCTTTGGTACGTTTACATTCAAAAATAATTTTGCCACTCAACTGCCCTACTTCGTTTCTTACTATAAGTATGCTATCCGCGCCATTTGAACCTTTAGGAACTTCTTCAATTACATCAAAAGGAAATGACTGCGCCAATAAAGATTCTAGCGCGAGTTCTTGCACTTCACCTTGAGTTTGCATGCTACCTTGCTCGAGCTTACGTGTCATTTGTTCCGTTAATTTTTTTTGATCGTTAAGTTGTTTTTCAAGCTCACGCTTCTCAAGTTCAAATTTCTCGCGCTGCTTATCTAACACCTCTGTACTAATTTTCTCACGTAATTCTTGTTCTACTTCTAAGCGCTGTTTCTCAAGGTTAAATGCTTCTTGATCTTGTTGCTCTTGCAGCTTTTTCTTTAGACCAAGCATTTCCAGCTCTTGCTGTTGCATTAATTTTAGCTTAGCCGCCTGTTCGGTTTGTTGCTCCTCCAAAAATTTTAATTTTGCAGCTTGCTCTTCTTCTAACTTTGCTTTGATACTTGTTTCTTTTTCTTTGATAGTTTTTTCTAACTCCCTAGCAAGTTTATCAGCAAAAAGTTCATTTTCATTTTTCTTCTTTATTTCAAAATCTTTTAATGATTTAGTCAATTCGGCATTTTTTCTCTCAAACTCTTGTTGTAATATTTGATTCTGGGCTTCATACTTAACTTGCAAATTTTTCTCTACATCATCAGTTATAACGTCTTCAAGGTTAAAAGCAGTTTTGCATTTTGGGCAAGTAATAATCGATTTCATACTAATTTTTATTTAATAGACAAATATAATGACTAGGGATAATTAAAGGAGACAACTAATTTATTGGTTTAGCTGAAATTGCTAATATTGAAGAAGATTTAATAGCCATTCATCTTTTTCGAATTTGTGAATTGAGAAATCGGCTTAACTTTGCACAACAACTTTAAACATACTGACGAATTCACGAACATGTACACTATACAATTTCAATTTGAACAAAAAGATATTCAACCCATTACACTCGAAAACTGCGAATCTAATTTTAGCATTTTAGAGCATGCCTTAAAAAATGATATTAAAATTCATCATAATTGTGGCGGTGTTTGCGCATGCAGCACTTGCCATGTATATATAGAACAAGGCGAAAGTTTCCTTGAAGAACTTTCTGATAAAGAAGAAGATTTCATAGATAGAGCAAGGAATCCAAGATTAACTTCACGCCTCGGTTGTCAATGTTTATTGCATGAAGGTGAAGGAATCCTAAAAGTAACTGTTCCCGATCAATCATTGATACACGGAGAATAATTGAAAATTAAAAATATAAATTATGACATACGAGCCACCTATAAATTGGAATGATTACGAAGACATTGCCCTCAAACTTTACGAAAAATTTGGAGATGAATTTGGAGAATCGAAAATTTACAGAATTAGATTTACAGATTTGCTCGAATGGATTCTAACATTAGAAGGTTTTGTTGGTAAACGTGAAGAAAGTAATGAAGGCCATTTAGAAATGATACAAAGTACTTGGGTATATGAATGGCGAGATAATCAGAAATAAAAATCTAAACTAACCCTAACTCAACACTATATAAATACTATGGCAATAAAAAGCAGTCAGCAAGCCATTTTAGTAACTGATGACGACAAAAGCATTCGTAATGCATTAAGTGAAATACTAGTGACGGAAGGTTACAAGGTAGATGAGGCGTTTGATGGTGAGGAAGCTTTTAATCCGCTTACAAATAGAAAATATGTTTGTGCTTTGTGCGACATAAAGATGCCCATAATGGATGGCATAGAATTGCTAGAAGCAGCGCAAAAAGAAAATATCGATGTTCCCATCATTATGATTTCGGAACATGGAAGTACAGAAACAGCAGTGGAAGTTGTTAAAAAGGGAGCATTTGACTACATCTCAAAACCACCCGATTTAAATCGATTATTGATTACCATTCGAAATGCAATTGATAGAAATACTTTAAAGGAACAAACTGCAAGGCTAAAAAGAAAAGTTAATGGCTTGCAGGAAATTATCGGCGAAAGTCAAGGTATTGTCTTTATCAAGAAAGCAATAGATCGAGTGGCTCCCTCAGAAGCACGTGTACTTGTAACAGGTGGTAACGGAATTGGAAAGGAATTGGTTGCACGTTGGATACACGAAAAAAGCAACCGAAACGCAAGACCACTTGTAGAAGTAAATTGTGCTGCAATTCCATCTGAACTCATCGATAGTGAACTTTTTGGCCATGAAAAAGGTTCATTTACATCAGCTAACAACAAACGTATTGGCAAATTTGAGCAAGCTGATGGGGGTACATTATTTTTGGATGAAATTGGTGACATGAGCTTGAATGCGCAAGCTAAAGTGCTACGATCTTTACAAGAAGGAAAAATTACTCGAGTAGGTGGCGAGAAAGATACTGAAGTAAATATTCGTGTGATAGCAGCTACCAACAAAGATTTAAATAAGGAAATTGAAATGGGAAACCTCCGCATGGATTTATACCATCGTTTAAACGTGATACAAATGCATGTACCACCTTTAAATAAGAGACGCGATGACATTCCTATGCTCGCAATACACTTCACGCATGAAATTTGTAATGATTACAACATGAAAGAATTGTTGATTGAAGATGAAGCACTTGAAGCATTAAAAAATCATAACTGGATAGGCAACATTCGTGAACTACGTAATGTAATTGAAAGACTCATCATATTATGCGATGATAAAATTACAGTTCGAGATATTGAAAATTATGTTTTAAACACCATTAAATAAAAATGGCACAATATTCAATAGGTGAAGCTATCAGCAAAATGCTTAATGAAAGTCACTGGAAGTATCGGTATCAAGTTACCAAACTTAAAGAAGACTGGGAATTGTTAATGGGAGTAACGATTGCTAAACATACGAAAGACTTAACTTTACATAATGGAGTTCTTTACATTCAAACCGATGTAGCTGCTTTAAAGCATGAACTTTCCTACAACAAGCAGTTACTAGTTTCAAAAATCAATCAGCATTTTGAAGAAAACCTGGTTCAGTCGATTGTTGTTAAATAGCTAAGGCATTGCTAAAATGATAGGCACAAATGTTTCAGCTTTGAGAGAAGCTCCACCGATTAGGCCTCCATCTACATCCTTGCAAGCAAATAACTCAGCTGCATTTTGCGCATTACAACTTCCTCCATATAATAAGGTAAAACTATCTGCTACTTCATCACCGTATTGATTTTGTATTAAACTACGAATAAAGGAATGCATTTCTTGCGCTTGCTCGCTACTTGCTGTCTTTCCAGTACCAATTGCCCAGATGGGTTCATAGGCAATAACAACTTGCTGTGCTATTTGTTGTGCTGACAAATGAAACAAACTCTCGCTGAGCTGGCTCGCTACGAAATCATTTTGGTTGTTAGCTTCTCGTATCTCAAGAGGCTCACCACAACAGAATATTATTTGCATGTTTTCAGCGATGAGTGTATCTACTTTTGATTTCAACAACTCATTACTTTCAAAAAAGTACTGCCGACGTTCGGAATGCCCAATAATAACATGTTTTATCCCTATTCCCTGTAACATCCCTGCTGAAATCTCGCCTGTAAAGGCGCCTGACAAGTGGTTATTACAATTTTGTGCACCTACAAAATAATTTTCGTTAGTTACATTACTTACAACTTCAGACAGATGCGTGAAGGGTGCACAAAAAATGACGTACTGATGAGAATCGAGTTTCCCGGCTTGTGCTTGTATTTGTTCTACTAATTGTTTACCATCGGCAATGCGAGTATTCATTTTCCAATTACCAGCGACGATTTTTTTTCTCATAAATTATTTGATAATTGAGTTTACTTATTTTGCTTTTTTCATACTATTCATTCCTTCTACTACATCTTGCGTAATATCAAGTTCTTTATTGGTAAAGAGTATAGCTCCAAGCTTGTTATAAGAAAGAACATAATCGTAACCTTTGTCGCTGCTATAATCTTCAATGAACTTTAATAAATCATCATGCATTTGTTTATTAAATGCTTCTTGATCTTTTAAGTACTTGTTACCTAAGTTTTGTTCCTTAGTCTCTATTGCTTCTTTCCGTTGCATAAGACTTTGTTGCATATTTTGCGCCTCTTGCTCTGAAGTAATTTTACCACTTTGCATTTTTTGCTGAAATGAATTGTAATCATTTTGAAGGTCGTTAGCTAATTTAGCTAACTCAGCATCAATTGCTTTTTGACGAGTTTCAAATTCACCTTTTTTAATTTTGAATAAATCATAATTTGCCTCCAAGGTATCCATATCTACATACGCAATTCTTGAAACTGGCACAACTACTTCTTTTCCTGTTGAATCTTTTGTTGTTACCACAGTGCGCTGAGCTTTTTTATCTTTAGGCTTTGTGGCGAATAAAACGATGACACCTATGAAGGCGAGAGAACTTAAAGCGAGTGAAATGTATTTCATATTTTATCGTAAAATGTGGGCAAATGTAAAGTATTCACACTTACTTAATTGCTAAGCAAACTATAAATTTCGTTAATTATTCTATCATGGCCACTAATTTCCCTGGCATGATTTGAATAATGGTTTGCATTTCAAGATTCAATAAAGCAGCAGCTATTTGCGAGCTACTCAATTGAGATTTTTCCAATAGTGAATCGATGTGGATTTTATCTTGCCCTTTTAAAATATCGATAATACATTGTTCCTCCATAGAAAGTTCTATAAATAATTGTCGCTGTTGTTTTTTCTTTTTTTCTCTTTCTATCCAACCCATTGCTAGTGCCATATCTTCAACAGAAGTAAATATTTGAGCTTTTAAATTTTTTAGCAAGGCGTTACATCCTGAACTTTTAGTATCGGTGATACGCCCAGGCAAAGCAAAAACATCTCGATTGTAGCCATGTGCTAATTCAGCGGTAATAATCGACCCACCCTTAACATCTGTTTCTATAACTAAAGTTGCCTCTGCCATGCCGGCCACGATTCGATTGCGGGTGGGGAAATTTTCTCGATTAGGCAATGTTCCTGATAAAAATTCTGTAAGCAAACCTCCATTTTGTTGCATCAGCATGGCTGTGTGCCTGTGTTCTTTAGGATACAGTTTATCCATACCTGATGCTAGCACCCCAATTGTTGAAATATCATTTTTTACACACGCTTTATGAGCTATAATATCAATACCGAATGCCAAACCGCTGCTAATCATTACATTATAGGGCTTTAAAGCGGCTACAATGTCTTCTGTCATTCTCTTGCCATATTCTGTATTCACACGAGTACCAATTATGGCCACACTGCGATAGGCATTCATTTCACAGTTTCCTTTGAAAAATAAGATGGGTGGACTATCGGCGCAATCGAGTAATCTTTTAGGATAATTTTTATCTTGTATACTAAGGAGTTGAATATCATGTTTTTCAATAAATTTCAGCTCCAAATCGATTAATTTAAAACCGTCAAACCCTTCAATAGCAAGCCTTACAGCCTTGGTTGAAGATTCTAATTGTCGCAAGCATTTCCCACTGGTTTTAAACAGTTCTTCAGCGGTAAAGTGTTCGAGCAGCTTCTTAAATCGGATAGGTCCAATTCCGGGCACTAAACTTAGTGCCAGTTGATAATAATTTTCGTTGGTAATCATGTCAGAAAAAAGTAAATTTATTAAACATTTCTTAAATCCGTTCGCCTACCCTATATTTACGATTCAAAATTAAATGGATGAAATTAACTGGACGAGGGTCAAGTTTATTATTGCTAATTCTATGTGTTTTATTTTTTACAAATTGTAAAAAACAAAAGATAAATGATTACTACTATAAGGTAGAAAACGATGTATTAGCACCAGAAATATTACCAAGCTTTCCAGTAGCTAATTCGACCATTTCTGGAGTTTCAGTGATTCATATTGTTGGAACTGTAAAGGATGATGAAACCCCTACAAGAGGTGGTAAACTTTTATCTTGTACTTTACGTGTCAATGAGGTAGATGGTGGTGGAATTGTGATAAAAACTCTTAAAAATGAAAACTTACCAGTTGATGGATTACTAGGTTTTAGCTATAATAAAAGTTTTCCTGCTCCAACTACCAACGGACATATTTACGAGGTGGCAATAGTTGCCAAAGATTATGCGAATCGCACTGCTTCGTTACAGTACTTATTTTATTATTAAGCTCTATTTCCATTTTTCTAGTACAGCCCCCTTTTCAAAAAATTGATCAATTCGTTTTTCAACTTCAGCATTTTTTACCAACGGCGGTGCATGATGGGGTTTTATGCGGGCGTCTATTATTAAAGGACCGTTGCAACCCCAATGTTTATCTTTGGTAAAGGCATCAACACCATAAATATCAGTTGCGGGATTACTTCTTGTAAAGGTTACCCAAAGAAAATTATTTAAACTTTCTGCAACAAATGAAGCATCGTCACAAATAATGATTAAAGCAATTTCTTGTAAAGATTGAAGATGACTATTCAAAGAAATAGCGAATTGTTCGATTTCGATATTCGCTTGACTATATGTTTCGAATTTTGTAAAGGAAATAGCCAAAACACCTGGCAAGCAAATTTCGGCTTGCACACTATTTTTTATTTCAAGTAATGATTTCGGAATAGAATTGCCCAATTTTCTTGTCACCTC
>JBIIJE010000183.1:0-2682 GCA_044234005.1 Chitinophagaceae bacterium
TCTGCTTGTTGAAGTTCCACTGGAGTAAAACTAGTTTTACTTGCTTTCCCACAATTATTACCTGGCCCAGAACAGAAACCCTTAGTTTCAAAAGGAACGCAGATATAATCTAATTTCTGCGTCTTTTTTCTTGTTTGTTTTACCACTTGCTTAGTTTCTTTAATACTAGAAACCTCATTACTTTTTTGGCATGATACACCAATGATTGTAAGCGCTGTTAACGCTAAAAATACTTTCCTCATTTATTATATTTTATGTGCAAGATGAGATTTTTCTCTATCGCAGTATTTACTTAAGCTACGTTTTATCTAGGCAAATTTCGGGATGCCTATAAAAATATTTCAACCGTTCAACTGTTAATATTTGCACAAAACTATGTCATATTCATCAATTCAACTAATACTCACGCTATTCTTATATACGTTTTGATGTCGAATGATGGTATTCACGTTTCGTAAATCTCCACCAACGGTTTGCGGCTTGGCGTAGTGGCGGATTTTTAGCACAAAAGTTCAAACGAAGAACTGCACTTGAACCTACCACAAAACTGTCATACGAAGCACTGCACCCGCCATTACGCCAAACCGCTCCTATGTTTACATTTTCTTAAATTTACCATCATTAAAAGTTCAAAATATGTTGAAAGAACAAAGGCAGAATAAGATAGTCAAACCCTTAAAGCATAAAGCTTTTCTAACACGCTTATCCCTGCCTTCTTTCTTTCCTTATGCTGTACAGTTCGTAAAGCGTTTAAGCTTGTGATTAGGATGGTAGCCAAGGATCGAATGTTCTTCCGTTGTGTTTTGTACATCTAAATTAATAAAAATAAATAGATTAAAAAAATGAAAAAAGAAAAGGAACAAAAACAGTATTGCGGTATCGATGTATCTGGCGATACGATAGATGTCTGCTACATACAAATGGATGGCACCATGGAGTGGAGGCAGTTTGAAAACAACCGTATGGGTTTTAAACAATTGCTAAAAACATGCGGTATCGATTACCATTATATTATGGAATCTACAGGTGTTTATCATTTGCCATTGGCCTTCTTTTTACAAGCTCAAGAATGTATGTATAGTATTATAAATGCACTTCAGATCAAGCGATTTATTCAAATGAATCTGGAGCGCAACAAGAGCGATAAGAAAGATGCTTTTCATATTTGTAATTATGGAATTATGAATGATCCCGAAGTGTATGAAATGCCCGAAAGACAATACTTTGAGTGCAAATCACTGAACAATGCCATAGAAGGTCTAACACAGGAGATTACCTCATTTAAGAATAAATTGAACGCCTTATCGAAGTTGGAAATAGATAAGAAAGTGATAGAGAAATCATACAAACAAATCATCAAAACGTTAAGCGCAGAGTTGTTAAAATTAGAGACTGAGCTGAATGTAAAATTAGCATCTTGGCAACCTGAATTAGTGAAACTAGTAGGCAGTGTAGTAGGTATTGGTAAGCGAGCCACTTCCTTATTGATCGTAAGCACTCAAGGGTTCAAACACACCACCAGCTATCAGCAATTAATCTCATATGCAGGATTGAGTCCAAAGGAATATAGCAGTGGTACTAGCATAAAAGGTAAGGTGAGAATATGTAAACAAGGTGGTGGAAGATTACGTCATGTATTGTATATGTGTGCACTCAACGCGAAGGAAACCAACAAGGAATGCAAGGCACTTTTTGACCGGTTAGTAGCCAAAGGCAAAAACAAAAAATTAGCGGTAATCGCAGTGTGTAACAAGTTGCTTAAACAAGTATTTGGCGTAGTAAAAAATCGAACTCCATTCGACAGAAATTATTTACAAAAAACTGATTGATTTAGTTGTTTTTATGCACAGTTCGTGTTAGCGGTAGTACATTTTTGTCTGTCAGTTTGTTTTTAGAACTGTTGTATTAAGTTCAAGTATTCTACACTTTTTTTCAATTGATATAATGGTAGTTTTTCCATTAATTCTTTGGCTTTGTCTTCGTCAATGCCTTTAAAAATTAATACTGCTCCATTTTTTGTTTCTGGTAAAAATAAATGTTCTAAAAATCCTTCTGCTTTCCATTGTTCGACAACTTCTTTTTCTTTTATCAATATTTCTTGAAAATTACTTGGGATATTTTCCATGTCTAATGTTAAAATCGCTTGTATTCTATTTTGTTCCATTTTATTTGAATTTGATTGTGAATAAATTTTGTCTGAAAGGATTAACATTATGAAGAGTAATGAGATTTGAAAATATTTTTTAGTCATAATATTAAAAAAATTATTGCTCTAAAAATGCATAGTCAATGTAACCTTGGTCTTTTCCACCGTACATAGTAGCTCTGTCTGGTTGGTTTAGTTCTGCATTGATTTCAAAACGTTTTGGTAAGTCAGGATTCGCTAAAAATAATGCACCAAAAGAAATAAGTTTCGCAATACCTTTTTCTAATTCTACTTCGCCTGTTTCTTTTGTGTAACCACAATTTGCAATAACAGTATGTTGCGTTAGTTTGCCAAAAGTCTCAACAGAATTTGTTGGATAATGAGGGAATTTGTCGGCAGGAAAGGGAACATTCATTATGTGAATATAAGCCAATGGCATTTTATTTAGTTCATTTATAAGTAGTGTAAATTGTTCTACTGGATTTTGATGAATAATTGTGTTGTAAGTGCTTGTTGGTGATATTCGGATAGCCACT
>JBIIJE010000184.1:0-2627 GCA_044234005.1 Chitinophagaceae bacterium
CATAATGCCCCAAAAATTACTCCTACTACTTTTTTCGATTTTTTAGCACAAATTGTATTGGCTTAACCTCCGCAGCCAAAGAAGGATTATAAGAAGATAAAAAAAGAGAAAAAGAAAGAATCCAAACAAAGAGAAAAAGAGGCAAAGCTGTATAGGAAAAAGAAGCGGAAAAAGGATGAGGTTGATAAGTATGAAAAAAACGGTTAGATATTTTTGTTGGATTAGATGAAGGATTTTTTACAGATCATCGAAAACTAGGCTGAGAAAGAAATAGAAAACCATTCAAATAAGTAGATAGAAATGAAAAAGTATTGGTTGATATCTACAAGAATGATTGAGGAGAAAGGTATCTCAAAATGAAGACGTTGGACTCCTTATCAAAGTTATATAAATTCGATCATAATAATTTTTTTAAAAAAGTATAGATAATGACGACTAAAACATTCATTTTTGCATGCTTTAAATCATTGCATGTTACTATCACTCAACAATATCACATTTGAATTTGGCGCCAGAAAAATTCTCGAAGAAGCTTCATGGCATATTTATCCTAACGAACGTATTGGTTTGATTGGTCCGAATGGGACAGGTAAATCAACTTTACTCAAAATATTAATTGGAGAGTATTCTGTTTCGGAGGGTCAAGTCAATCGAAGTAAAACACTTTCAATTGGTTATTTTCATCAAGATTTGCAAAGCCTCGAAACAGATGAAAGTATTTTGCAAGTAGCGAAAGGTGCTTACACGCGAGCTCTTGAAATTGAAAGGGAGATTAAGGCATTAGAAATAAAATTGGAACAGCACGAAGATGAAAAAAGCTTACACAAATTAGCAGATTTGTATAGCGATTTTGAAATTGCGGGTGGGTATGAAATGGAATATAAAGCGTCTGAGGTATTGGAAGGTTTAGGATTTAAAACGGCAGATTTAACACGCGGCTTTACTGAATTTTCAGGAGGTTGGCGAATGCGTGTAATACTCGCTAAAATGATATTACAGAATCCAGATATTCTGCTGCTAGATGAGCCTACCAACCATTTGGATTTGCCTTCTATTGAATGGATTGAGAGATATTTATCGAGTTATCCTGGCACAGTTATAATTGTATCGCACGATAGATATTTTTTAGATCGAATGGTCACAAAAATTGTTGAAATTTCGCAGCAAACCTTAAATCATTACACAGGTAATTATACTTATTTTGAAAGTGAAAAGGAAATAAGAAGCGAGTTCCAACAGCGTGAGTATGAGAATCAAAAAGATTTTATTGCGCAGCAAGAACGGTTTATAGAACGCTTTAAAGCCAAGGCATCCAAAGCAAAGCAAGCACAAAGTATTGTAAAAAAACTGGATCGATTGGAACGTGTAGAAGCACCTGTGAGCGAGTCAGCCAAAATAAATTTTCGATTTATTGCAGGTATTACACCGGGTAGAATTATGACTACATTCAAGAACGTTTCTAAAAGCTATGGTGATATTCATATTTTAAAGAATGCAGATATCGAAATTAACCGAGGTGACAAAATAGCAGTAATTGGTGCTAACGGAAAAGGTAAATCAACTTTATTGAGATTAATAGATGGCAATGAAAAACATGCCGGAGAAGTGATTCCTGGACATAATATTGATATTTCGTTTTATGCGCAGCATCAAATGGAAGCTTTGCGCGTAAATGATGAAATATTAGACGAGCTTAAACATTGTGGAAGCGGAAAGACAGAACAAGAATTGCGTGAGCTAATGGGTTGTTTTTTATTTAAGGGTGATGATGTATTTAAAAAAATTCGAATTCTTTCGGGTGGTGAAAAGGCGAGGGTAGCACTTGCTAAAACTATTATTAGTAAAGCCAATTATTTATTGCTCGATGAGCCTACCAATCACTTAGATATTACTTCGGTAAATATGCTTATAAAAGCATTAAATGAATATGAAGGCACTTATGTGGTGGTATCTCATGATCGTTATTTTATACAAAATGTGGCAAATAAAATTTGGGAAATTGAAGATGGGAAGATAAAAGAATTTGAAGGTACCTATTTGGAATGGGAAGAGTTTAATAAACGTCGTGCACAAAATATCAAAGATGGTAAAATAGAAGTACAAGCCAAACAAGTCGTGCCTGAACTAAAAGTTAGCGTTGAAAAAATACCTAGCAAACCTGTGGTTGAAAATAAAGAACAACAAAAAGAAGAAAAGCGGGTGCGCAATCAGTTTGCCAAACTTGAAGAGGAAATGGGGAAGTTGAATTTAGAAAAAACAAGATTGGAAAGTTTATTGGGAAGCCCTGATACCTATTCGAATCCAACCTTGTTTCAACAAACTGAGAATAATTATAACTCGGTGAAATTTAAAATAGAGCAATTACAACCAGATTATGAAAAGTTATTTGAACAACTTATGCAATATGAAAATTAAATTATTACAGATTACTATGACACGAA
Organism: Chitinophagaceae bacterium; assembly: GCA_044234005.1. Lineage (GTDB taxonomy): Bacteria > Bacteroidota > Bacteroidia > Chitinophagales > Chitinophagaceae > OLB11. The sequence goes on from JBIIJE010000184.1 coordinate 2,442, forward strand.
AAATATTTTTCCTTTTACTTATTGGAACTTCTGCCTTCGCCCAACAGAAAAACTTCACGATGAAGGAAGCCGTTTTGGGTATGAGTTCAACTTTTGCGGTTCAAAATCTGAAGCAATTACAGTGGATGGGGAAGTCGGATTATTATGCTTATGCTTTTACAAACGAGGCAAACAAATGCATAGTCC
>JBIIJE010000185.1:0-2571 GCA_044234005.1 Chitinophagaceae bacterium
TGGTAGCCGTGCCTGTATGTGTTTTTAAAATGCTATTTTGTAAGGTTGTAAAGTTAAATTTGATGTAGAGCGAATCATCAAGGCTCGATTTGTTGCCTTTACCTGCAATGGTATCTGTTGTTGAGCAAAAATTTTGACCTGCACCTGTAATACTATCGATCACAAATGTGTAATATCGATTTGCCTTGGCAGTATGTACTTTCGTACCACAAAATCCTAAAATTTCTAATTTAACAGAATCAAGTTGAGTGATGGTAATTGGGAAAGAATCGAGTTCGCCGATAGTGCCATCTTGGTTCACAATACTGTCGCGATAGAAATAGTTACCTGCAAAAATTTCGGCTGGGTAAATGCAAACACTGTTATCTGGCTTACCTGGGAAATCCCAATTGTAATTAATAGCACTTGGATCATTGCAGTAGGGCTTGGTGATACGCGAATCCGTAAACGGTGAAGGATCCTCGTAAGGTTTGCAGGCCCCTAAACCTATGAGAGATATTAAAATGATTCGTTTTAACATGATAGCAAATGTAAACGCTAAAAAAGACAAAATATTATGCAAGATATTTTTTTGATAATAAATATTTTTACTTTACTTTCGCAACCTTTAATTTTATATAAAAAATAATTATGTTAGTAATCGATTCAAAGGACTGCGAAAGTATTGATAAGGCCCTCAAAAAGTACAAAAAGAAATTTGAGAAGGCTCATATCTTGATGCAATTACGTGGTCGTCAGTCGTTCACAAAAAAATCTGTGGAGCGTCGTACCGTGGTAAAAAAAGCAATCTACCGTCAAGAAATAGTAGCTGGTATTCGCGAATCTGCTCGTAAGTAATCTTTACTTACCTTTATGGCTATTTTCGCAGGTATGAAACATCTCGAATCCTTTGTAGCCTATATTCAAACAGAAAAAAGATATTCTTTACATACTGTTCAATCTTATCAAAAAGATCTTGAACAGTTTTTTTTATTTATTGAGAATGACTATCAACTTCAAGAGTTTAAGTTGATTTCCCACTTGCATATTCGATCTTGGCTTGCTTCACTCAGCCAGCATGAAATGAAAGCACGAAGCATTAATCGTAAGATTTCAACGTTAAAATCATTTTTTAAATATCTTCTTCGTCAAGAGCTTATTCTGACTAACCCGACTTTGAAAATCATTTCTCCTAAGAATGAAAAGCGTTTGCCAAATTTTGCCAACGAATCTAGCATGGATGCTTTATTGCGAAATGTCGAATTTGCAGATGATTACAAAGGCAAATTGGAGCGACTCATGATTGAGTTGTTTTACCAGACTGGTATGCGGAGATCTGAATTGATTGGCTTAATGCTTGCGGATATTAATTATTACGATTATACGATTAAAGTATTAGGTAAAGGAAATAAAGAAAGATTGATACCGATTAGCAAACAGCTAGTTGATCTCATTCAAGAATTTGTGGCACTACGAAGTAATTTAGAAAGTAAGGAATCTTCACATTTATTTTTACTTGAAAATGGTAAGCAAGTTTATGATAAATTTGTTTACACCACTGTAAAAAAATATCTCAGCCTGACAACTACGCTCGATAAAAGGAGCCCGCATGTTTTGCGTCATACTTTTGCTACACATTTGCTCAACGCTGGTGCAGATTTGAATGCTGTGAAGGAATTATTAGGTCATGCTAATTTAAATGCCACGCAAGTGTATATGCATAATTCAATTGAGAGGCTCAAAGAAATTCATAAGAAGGCACATCCTAAGGCTTAGATTTATTTTTTAAGGCGCCTTTACTGTATCGAATAATCATTCAATGGAAGATGATTTCCCATTTTGTATTCCATCAATTCGCAATGGTTTGAATTTGATTTTAGAAAAGCGTGTAGCGTTTTTTGCTCGCGAAAATGGTTTAGGAAAAAGCATTGTACTGCAAGCCATTGCGCACCATACAATTTCAATTTGCAAACTTGTTCAAAGAAAGTGTCTTGGCTGATTACAAAATACTAGACATCGATTTTAGCATACTTTGCGTGTTTCTCAATAAACTCACGACGAGGAGGAACTTCTTCACCCATTAGCATCGAAAATACACGATCAGCTTCTGCAGCACTTTCAATCGTAATCTGCTTGAGGGTTCTTCGTGCTGGATCCATTGTGGTTTCCCATAATTGTTCAGCATTCATTTCACCTAAACCTTTATAACGTTGTATATGCACAGAATCTTCTTTGCCTCCACCCAAACGAGCTACCGCTGCTTTACGAGCTTCTTCATCAAAAGCATATTCTTGCTCCTTCCCTTTTTTCACTAAGTAGAGTGGGGGTTGTGCAATATAAACGTAACCTTGCTCAACAAGCTCTTTCATATAACGATATAGGAAAGTAAGTATTAAGGTCGAAATATGAGAACCATCGACATCGGCATCTGTCATGATGATGATTTTATGATAACGAAGCTTGGCCGTGTTTAATGCTTTGGCATCATCTGGAGTACCAATAGTAACACCAAAACCCGTAAACATATTTCTGATTTCTTCATTCTCAAAAACCTTGTGTGGCATCGCTTTTTCTACGTTCAAAATTTTACCT